>JACQYL010000061.1 GCA_016208165.1 Deltaproteobacteria bacterium | reverse complement strand
CGTCTCGTCGTCCGCTGAATAAGTTACACGCAATCTCGGTTTCCCCGTCCGGAAGTCAAGATTAGAAAGGATAAACACATGTCTGGAGAGAAGATCGGTTCCGTCATGGTGGTCGGCGGGGGAATTGCCGGGATGCAGGCCTCCCTGGACCTGGCCGAATCCGGGTTCTATGTCTACCTGGTAGAGAAGTCCCCTTCCATCGGTGGTATCATGTCCCAATTGGACAAGACGTTCCCCACCGATGACTGCGCCATGTGAATTATCTCCCCGAAACTGGTCGAGGTCGGCCGGCATATCAACATCGAGTTGATGACATTAAGCGAGATTGGCGCAGTTCAAGGAGAAGCCGGCAACTTCCAAATCGAAGTTGTTCAGCATCCCAGATACATTGACATGGACAAATGCGTTGCCTGCGGCGCGTGTGCCGAGAAATGCCCTAAGAAGGTGAAAGATGAATACAACGCGGGCATCGGTTTCCGCAAAGCGGCCTACGTAAAATACCCGCAGGCGGTGCCTCTGAAATATGTTATCGACGCCGCCAACTGCATCTATTTACAGAAGGGTAAGTGTCGCGCCTGCGAGAAATTGTGCCCCACCGGAGCGGTCAATTTCAAAGACGAAGAAAAAAGGCGGACCGTAAACGTGGGTTCGATTGTGTTGACGACAGGATTTGAACTCTACGACCCGGCCGTATACGACACGTACGGATACACTAAGTTCCCCAACGTCATGACAAGCTTGGAATTCGAACGTATGCTCAGCGCTTCCGGTCCTCACGGAGGCCACGTCGTACGGCCGTCCGACCAAAAAGACCCAAAAAAAATTGCCTGGTTACAGTGCGTGGGTTCCAGAGACGTGCATCCGGGAGCAAAATCCTATTGTTCGTCGGTATGCTGCACCTATGCGATTAAAGAAGCGTCCGTTGCAAAAGAACATGTGAAGGGCCTCGACGCCGCCATTTTCTACATCGACATCCGGACGCACGGCAAAGACTTCGAACAATATTACAATCGGGCGCGTGATCGGATGGGAGTTCGCTTCATCAAATCCAGGATTTCCTCGATACGGCAAATCGGAGACTCGGGCGACCTGCAGATCTGGTACACCGACGAATCGGGTCAAAGACTCCAAGAAATGTTCGATATGGTCATCCTGTCGGTGGGTCTCTGCGCCTCGCCTGAAAACGCCAAACTGGCGCAACGCCTGGCCGTGGACCTGGACGCGAACGGCTATCCCGTCTCGGACAGCTTCGATCCTGTGAGGACGACCCGACCCGGCGTTTTCGCGTGCGGCGCTTTTCACAGTCCCAAAGACATCCCTTCTTCGGTTATTGACGCCAGCGCTTCGGCCGGTGTCGCAGCGATGCTTCTGGCCGATTCGCGAAAGACACTGACACGGTCCAAAGATATTCCCCAGCAGAGGGACGTTAGAGGCGAGCCGCCAAAACTCGGCATTTTCATCTGTGATTGCGGGAAGAACATCGCGGGTATTGTGGACGTTCCCTCGGTGGTCGAATATGCCAAACACCTACCCTACGTCGTACATGCTCAAGAAACCTTGTTCGCCTGCTCCCAGGACGTGCAGGAAAACATGGCCGAAGTGATCCGGGAGAAGGGACTGAACCGCATCGTCGTGGCCGCCTGCACTCCACGCACGCACGCTCCCTTGTTTCAGGAAACCCTGACGAACGCGGGACTCAACAAGTATCTGTTCGAGATGGCCAATATTCGAAATCAGTGCTCTTGGGTGCACGCCGCCGAGCCGGATCTGGCCACCGGGAAATCCAAGGATCTGGTCAGAATGGCCGCTGCAAAAGCCGTTCAACTCGAACCGCTTTCGGAACAGGAGCTTGGCATCAACCATTCGGCATTGGTGATCGGAGGGGGCATTGCCGGCATGTCCGCGGCTTTGAATCTGGCCGGACAGGGGTACCATACCCATATCGTTGAGAGAAGCGAGGTGTTGGGAGGCCAGGCCCGCAACATACAACAGACATGGAGTGGAGAAAACGTTCAAGAACGGTTGAATCGGATGATCGCTGAGCTGGAGTCAAACGACGCGGTGGACGTTCATCTGAAAGCGGAAATCACGAACGTGGACGGATTTGTCGGTAACTTCAAGACCATGGTCAAAGCTGGTGGCGAAGAGCTGAAAATCGAGCACGGAGTGACCATTATTGCTACCGGCGCCTCGGAGTATAAACCGGAGAAGTATTTGTATCGAAAGGATCCCCGAGTCCTCACCAGCCTTGAGCTGGACCGGAAGCTGATGGACAACGACGCCTCGCTCCGCGATGCGCGCCGCGCCGTGTTCCTCCAGTGCGTGGGGTCGCGCATACCGGAACGACCGTATTGCTCCAAAGTCTGTTGCACGCATTCCGTCGTGAACGCGCTCAAGTTGAAGGAAATGAATCCGAAAATGGACGTGTACATCGTCTACCGGGATCTTCGCACCTATGGTCTGAGGGAGGAACTGTACCGGCGCGCCCGTCAGGCGGGAATTCATTTCGTCCGTTACGTGTATGAAAACGACTTTACCGTCGCCTCAGACTCCACAGGTCTTCAGCTGCGTTTCATGGATTACGTGCTTCAACGAAACGTGGAGCTTCGCGCGGATCTGTTGACGTTGGCGAGCGCCATCGTGCCTCCCTCGGAAAATCCCCTGGCTCAGCTGTTTAAAGTGTCTCTGAACAACGATGGTTTTTTTGCCGAAGCTCACGTCAAGCTGCGTCCGGTGGACTTTGCTACGGACGGCGTGTTCGTCTGCGGCCTGGCGCACAGCCCCAAACCCATCGATGAATCCGTAGCCCAGGGACAGGCCGCTGCGGCTCGCGCCGCTACCGTGCTGAATGCAACGATGCTGCACGTGGGGGGAATGGTCTCCACGGTATCGCAGCAAATGTGTACCGGCTGCGGCGTATGTGTGACGGTATGCCCGTACCAGGCCATTCAACTCAACGAAAAAAATAAGGCCGCGGTAAATGAGGCGTTGTGCAAAGGATGTGGTAACTGCGCGTCGTCTTGCCGATCCGGAGCCGCCATGCTTAAAGGTGATACCGATGCCGCCATTTTCGCTCAATTGGAGGCTTGCTGATAAACGCGATGATCGAGTGATGATGGATATACATCGGTTCGTCCATCTCACCGCTCTCAGATAATTGGGGCATCCCCGTGCGCCGGGTTCGGGAAATGCCTTTTCCTCGCCCGTATGAGAGGGCCCCGGCATCCGACGGCTGGAATCGTGAGCGCGCCCCGCAAGCGGTTGAATCGACTTTCAGGTTGACAAACGCTTGAATATGGCTAGACTAATTGGGTTGGAAATATTTTGTTCAAACAATTTATGTGAACGGAAACCGAGGTCTTATGGAGACGAAAGACGTTTTCTTAACTCCGCCGGCTGGGCTTAGTGTAAAAAAGATCGAAGAAGAGAGTGGAATACCTATATCCCGCTGCTATCAGTGCCTTAAATGTTCAAACGGATGCCCTGTGACCTACTTCATGGACTATCTTCCCCACGAGGTCATTCGGTCCGTCCAGTTAGGACTTTATAGCGAGCTGCTTCATTCAAGCACCATGTGGGTGTGTTCAACGTGCGCCACATGCGCGACTCGCTGTCCCAACGGCATCGACGTTACCGGATTTATGGATTTCCTAAAGAACAAGATCTTGAGCGGCAACATCCAGCCCAAACAGAAAGAAGTGGCCGCTTTCCACCAGGCTTTTTTGGATGAGATCAAACGTCACGGACGAATCAACGAATTTGTCATGATGGCCCATTTTTCCCGGAAACGGGGCGGGTTGTGGAAGCGGCTCATGGACGGAGAACTGAAAGCGGACATGAAGCTGGGATTGGAGATGTTCCGAAAAGGAAGGCTCAAACCGATTCCCAAAAAAGCAGCCGGCGCAGCCGAAGTGAAAGACATGTTTAAAAGGAGGCGGTAAGACAATGAAAGTGGGCTACTATCCGGGTTGCTCTCTTGAGGCTTCTGCTAGAAATTACGAGCTTTCCATCGAGAGAGTATTTCATTTGCTCGATATGCAATTGGTCGAGCCGACGGGTTGGACCTGTTGCGGCTCATCATCAGGTCACAGCATAGATGCGGACTTCTCTCTGGCGCTGGCGGGACGCAATTTGACGTTGGCCGCGAGAGATAAACTGGACTTGGTCGTACCGTGCGCCCTTTGTTACAATCGACTGAAACATGCACAGAAAGCTTTCGAGGAGGGTGAGATCGGAAAGGGCAAGAATGGTCCGGAGACCAAGGTCCATATTCAAGACATTGCTTCGTTCTTGAGTTCAAAAGAAGTGCTCGAAAAGATCCGCGCTCGCGTAACCCCTGCCCTCAAGGGACGGAAAATCATCACCTATTACGGATGCCAGGTGGACAGGCCGCCCAAAGTGACGGGTTCCAAGGAGTACGAGAATCCCAAGACGATGGACAAACTGGTGGAAGCGCTGGGAGCCGAGGTGGTGGATTGGTCCTTCAAAACATCTTGTTGCGGGGGCGGACTGGCTGTGGCGCGCAGAGACATCGTACTTGTCCTTGTAGGTAAGCTTTTCAAAAAGATGGCGCTTACCGGCGCCGAGATCGTGGCGGTATCGTGTCAGATGTGCCAGGCCAACCTGGATATGTATCAGAAAGAGCTTTTGAGTCAGGGTGTGATAACCCGGTTCATTCCGATCCTCTACATAACGGACCTTATCCTTCTGGCATTGGGGGATCGGGAAGTTGCTCAGTATATAAGCATGAACATGGTGGATGCCCCCGGATTGCTCCGCAACATGGGCGTTGCCATTTAAGGACAAAAGGAGAATATACTCGCCAATGGCCACGGAATCGAACAAACCAGGTGTCATCGTTGTCGGGGGGGGTGTCGCCGGAATTCAGGCTTCCCTTGATCTGGCCGAAATGGGACATCAGGTATATTTGGTGGAGGCGTCGACGAGCATCGGCGGAAACATGGCGAAGTTGGATAAAACGTTTCCGACCAATGACTGCGCTATGTGTATGATTTCGCCGAAACTGGTCGAATGCGCGCGTCACCCTAACATCGATATACGCACGATGACCGAGATCGTCGATCTTAAGGGAGAAGCCGGCAACTTTGATGCCGTCCTTCGAACGAGGCCACGCTATATCGACCCGGCCAAGTGCGTCGGATGCGGAATCTGCGCTCAGAAATGTCCCAAGAAAATCGTCGATACGTACAATGAAGGGCTTTCCCAGCGAAAGGCCGCCTATATCGAGTATCCCCAGGCCATTCCTCTTATCTATGCAATAGACCCGAACGAATGCATCTACCTGCAGAAGGGAAAGTGCCGGGCCTGCGAGAAGTTTTGCGAGCAGAAAGCCATTAACTTCGATCAGCAGCCCGTGGAAGAGACCATCCGGGCCGGCTCGATCGTTCTGGCTCTCGGTTACAAACTCTACGATCCACTGAAGGTTGGAGAATACGGGTATGGCCGGTATCCCAACGTAGTCACCAGTCTTGAATTCGAGCGGATGCTCAGCGCTTCGGGACCCAGCCAGGGCCATGTGGTTCGTCCCTCGGACGACAAGGCGCCAAAGCGTATAGCCTGGATCCAGTGCGTGGGTTCCAGGGACGTGAGTCGCGACCGAGGTTTTTGCTCTTCCGTGTGCTGCATGTATGCCGTAAAGCAGGCTATGGTGATGAAAGAGCACGACAAGGAATTGCAGCCCACGTTCTTTTTCATGGACTTGCGAGCCCAAGGACGCGGATTCGACGCGTTCTGTCAGCGAGCCGTCGACGAGGCGGGTTTACGAATGATGCGATCCATGATCTCTCAGGTGAGCGTTGATCCGCAAACGAACAACCTCGTCATAGAGTACTTGGAGCCCGGGAGCAAACAGCGCACGGAAGAAGAGTTCGACCTGGTCGTGTTGTCGGTGGGCATGGATGTTCGCCCCGAAGCCCGACAGTTGATGAAACTCTTGAACGTCGAAACGAACGAATTCGGCTTTTGCGAACACCCATTCGGAGAAGCGGTAGCGACCTCCCGAGAAGGAATCTATGCGTGCGGCGCCTTGCAAGGCCCTAAAGACATCCCCGAAACCGTAGCTCAGGCCAGCGCCGCCGCAGCGGGAGCCATAAAGTACCTCGAGACCCCGAAGCAGACGGAAACTCGATCCGCCGAGGTGAAACCGGTGGCAGTCTCGACGGACAAGGAACCGCGCATCGGTGTCTTTGTCTGCCACTGCGGCATTAACATTGCCTCCATCGTGGACGTGGATAAGGTGGCAGAAGAAGCGCTGAAGCTCCCCCACGTAGTGCACACCGAGCATCTGCTCTTCACATGCTCCACCGATTCCATGAAACGAATCCAAGAGGCCATCAAAGAGAAACACTTGAACCGGGTGGTTGTGTCCGCTTGTTCTCCCAGGACTCACGAGAAGCTTTTTCAGAGCACTTTGAAGGAAGCGGGACTGAATCCATACTTCTTCGAACAGGCGAATATCCGTGACCAATGCTCCTGGGTTCACCAAAAGCTGCCCGCACAGGCCACGGAGAAAGCCATGTCTCTTGTGAGCAGGGCCGTGGCGCGGGCCGCACAGTTGGAGCCGTTGGAAGAGCACTACGTCAAGGTCCAAAACCAGGCCCTGGTGGTAGGCGGCGGTGTGGCGGGAATGTCCGCCGCCCTCACGTTCGCCGAGCAAGGCATTCCAACGACCATTGTCGAAAAGACGGATAAGCTGGGAGGTTTCGCGTTGAATCTTCCCAGGACGCTCCAGGGCGGGTCTCCCCGAGCGCTGGCTTTAAAACTCGAAACACAAGTCAAGGGTCACCCCCTGGTGGACGTGCTCACAAATGCCGATCTGGTAAACCTGAAAGGCAGTGTGGCGAATTTCACCGGTGTCATAGAGCACGCAGGGGAAACAAAAGAGCTGAACTTCGGGGCAGCCGTCATCGCCTCCGGTGGTATCGAATATCGTCCCACAGAGTATCTCTATGGTGAAAACGATGCGGTGATCACCCAGGTCGAACTGAGCAAAAAGCTGGAAGAAGATCCCGGTTTCGCATCCTCGCTGAGCACCGTGGCCATGATCCAGTGTATCGGATCACGCAATGACGACAATCCGTTGTGCAGCAGAGTCTGTTGTTCAGCCGCGGTTCGCAACGCCTTAGCCGTCAAAGAGCGCAATCCGAACGCCCAGGTGCTGATCCTCTACCGTGACGTCCGCACCTTCGGGCTTATGGAAAGCTACTACACCAAGGCCCGTGAGCAGAACGTTTTGTTCGCCCGCTTTGAAGCGGATTCGCCCCCGCAATTGAAACAGGTCGACGGGGGGCTCGAACTCTCCTTTCTCGATATTACATCCGGAAGAAACGTTCGCTTCAGACCCCAGGTTCTCGCGCTGTCGGCGGGTATTCGACCCGAACCTTCCGCAAAAAAGCTTTCCCAAGTTCTTAAGCTCCCTCAAACGGCTGAAGGTCATTTCCTGGAAGCGCACGTGAAGCTCAGACCTCTGGATTTCAGCACCAGCGGTCTGTTCCTCGCGGGAGTGGCGCACAGCCCGCAGTTTACCGAAGAGGCGATTACCCAGGGTCGTGGCGCGGCCATCCGCGCTCTCTCCGTGTTGACCAAGTCGGAGCTTCTCACCTCGAGCATCGTCGCTGAAGTCAATCCCGACCTGTGCGCCGCATGCCTTACGTGCGTTAGAGCGTGCCCCTTCGGCGTCCCGAGAGTCACCAAAGACAGGGTTGCGGAAATCGACATCGCTGCTTGCCACGGTTGTGGCGTCTGCGTATCGGAATGCCCCGGCAAAGCCATAACATTACACCACTATACGGACAAGCAACTCATGTCCAATGTAGTTGGTTGCGCGTAATGCGCACGCACTGAATGTTTTGAAACGGCGCCGGAGGCACGATTTGTGTCTGCCGGCGTCGTTCTTTGTGGACGCGCTGCTCGGAGTGGTTCCTCACCGGATCGATAACCTTTGCGAAAAGCGAGAACACCATAGACAACTTACAGCCTTCAGACCGACTCATCTTCCCTCTGGATGTTCCCGACGCCCGCTCCGCGGAGACACTCGCCAATAAGCTGGGCGAAGCGGTGGGCGTGTTCAAGGTGGGACTCGAGCTGTTCGTCCGCGAAGGCCCATCCGTACTCGACCGCATACGCTCGGCGGCGCCTAAATCCAAGCTGTTCCTGGACTTGAAATTTCACGACATCCCGGCCACCGTGCGCGGCGCCTTCAGATCCGCTTGCGAACTGGGCGTGGAATTCGTCACGGTTCACTGTGACGAAGGTGAACGTCTGCTGGCAACCGTGGCGGAAGAAAATCGCGGCCGGACCCGGATTCTGGCCGTCACGGTCCTGACGAGCCTGGATACCAACGACCTGACGAACTTGGGCTTTCGATCGGAATTTCAGAACGATCCGGGGAAACTCGTGCTCCTGCGCGCCGGCATGGCTCAACGCGCCGGTTGCGCCGGCGTGGTCTGTTCCGGGATCGAAGCGGCCAGAGTCAAGAAGGCGCTGGGGAACGATCTTATCGTCGTGACCCCGGGCATCCGACCTGCCTGGAGCGTCATCAACCAAGACGACCAGAAACGGATCACCACTCCGGCTGACGCGATCCAAAACGGCGCCGACTATATCGTAGTTGGACGGCCCATAAGGGATGCGGAGGATCCCAAGGCAGCGGCTGAGAAGGTCGGTGACGAGATTCGATACGCCCTGGAACGCGCGAACCACTGACACCCACCGGTTATTAGAAGCACTCATTCAGGGGAAAAGGCTTAACAACGTCTTCCTCTCATACCTCCTGAGCGGACTTTTCGTCCCTATCGTTATCGTTGACACCGGAGCACCCTGCATGTAACGTTGGATCATGTGTTTTCGTGCGGTTGTATGCAGGAAACTTCGCACTTATATACGCTCATAATGGATCCGTCCACCCGGGGTCCCTCCGTCATGCAGCGCGGCATGTCCGTTCAAGAGGAGCCCGGAGGCGCGAAACACTCGAGAGAAAGGAAGCGGACATGAGGACCAGACACGGCAAGGGAAAACATGCTCTTTTCCCTGTGATAGGCATGCTGTTGGTGGCTCTGTTTTTATCCCATTGTTCAAGCAAAGAAGAAAAACGGGATGCCTTTGTAAAGAAGGGCGCAGCCTTGCTGGAGCAAGGAGAGACCAAGAAAGCGATTCTCGAATTCCGCAACGCCCTGCAACTGGATCCCAATTACGCCGAGGGCTATTATCAGCTCGGAACCGCCCTTCTCAAGGACGGTGACATCCGGGGCGGTTACGGCGGTTTTGCGAAGGCCTTGGAACTGGACAAGAACCTTGACCCGGCTCGACTGGAGATGGCCGGCCTGCTGGTAAAGGCCAATCAAGCCGAAAAAGCCCTCGAGACCATACAGCCTCTTCTCGCGAAAGAGCCGGGTAATCCTCGGGCTCTTTTGATCGAGGCGCAGGCAAGTCTTGTCCTCAAACGGCCCGAGCAGGCCTTGGACACGCTAAACAAGATCGATCCGGATATGGTCGGAAAAGACGCCCTCATGACCTATGCGGGAGCGTATAGTCAGACGGGTGAGACGGGCCGTATGAAGGAGTACCTGCGCAAATATCAGGAAGCGGATCCGGACAATCCGGTTCCTTACCTGCTTCTGACCAACCAGTTTCTCAGAGAAAACCAGTTTCCCAAGGCCGAAGAAGAGGTGAAGAAACTGATCGAGCGAAAAAAGGAGGACCCGTCCTTCCATCTGTTGCTTACGAAACTGTATCTGGACACCGGGAAAAAGGATATGGCGGAAGCCGAGTTTCATCGGCTGATGGAAACCTATCCGGAAGAACCGGCCTATGTGCTCTCGTACTCGAGCTATCTGTTCAAGGAAGAAAAATATAATGACGTCCGGGATCTCCTTCAAAAAGGTATCGAACGATTTCCCAACTCCTGGAAAATGGCGGAGGCATTGGCCGATATCTACATGAGTCAGGGAAACGCGGACGAGGCAATCAAGACCTTGGACGCCTTCGCGCAGAGGACAACGGATAAGGAAATCCTTCAGCAGGCGCTTATCAAGAAGGGCGATGCGCTGGCCGCAACGGGTCACTGGTCGGAATCCGAGGCCGTGGCGGACCGGGTGCTGTCGGATGCGCCGGCCGACGCTCGGGCCCATCTGGCGAAAGGCAGGGCTCTCCTCCGAAAGGGCGCCTTCGATGACGCCATCATCCACTTGAGGCAGGCGGTGGACACACTCCCGGACGAGCCCCAGGGCTACTTGCTGTTGGTGGACGCGCTGGCGTTTTCAGGAAATCAGGAGTTGGCCGTGGACGAGTTGAAACGCGGCGTCAAACGGCTCCCCAAGGATCCTTCCTTGAGATTGGCGTTGATCAGATACTACCAGCGGAACAAGGATTGGGAAAATGCTCTGAACATCATCAACGAGGGGCTGGAACAACTCCCCAACAACCTCCGGCTGATGGTGCAGAAAGGCGGGGTTCTGGCCGTATCGAACAAGCCTGACGAAGCGGAGCAACTGTTCAAGCAGATCATCGACACGTATCCCGATGAAAATGCAGGCTATATCGAACTCGGAAGACTCAAGCTCGCCTTAGGTCATCCGGAAGAAGCGGTTTCGCTTTTCAAAAAAGGGATGGACCTCAAAGGCGACAAAGCGGCGCCCGTCTCGCTCATCGTCGAAACCTACCTTCGATCGAAGGAACCGGACAAAGCCGAAGCCTTCTGCCTCGAGCTGCTTAAAAACGATCCGGACAGCGCATTCCTGATGTCCATGCTGGGCAACGTCTATATGGCGCAGGAGAAATACGATAAAGCCGAGGCCCAATTCAAGGCGGCTATCGAAGCCTCGCCCCAATGGGAACAGCCCTATTACAACCTGACGGCTCTGTATGCCCGGACAAACCGGCTTCAGGAAGCGGCGGAAAGGCTCGAGGAAGCCTACGCTCAAAAGCCCGATTCCCTTCGAGTCGGCTTTACCCTGGCTCTGCTCTATGAAAACATGACCGAATTCCAGAAGTCGATCAAGACACTCGAAAGCCTGGTCGAGAAATTCCCCGATGTGGCTATCGTCAATAATAACCTGGCCTACCTGTATTCGGAGCACACCGACAATCCGGATCTCTTGAAAAAGGCCGTGGACTACGCTCACCGCGCTCTGGACAAGGCGAAAGACAATCCTCATATCCTGGACACGGTGGCCTGGGTCGAGTTTAAGACGGGAGGAACCGAGAAAGCGGCCGGATTCATCGCTTCCGCCGCGGCCAAGGCCGAAAAAGACCCCATTATCCATTACCATGCAGGAGTGATTTACGACAAACTCGGGAAAAAGGACACGGCCCGAGAGTACCTTTCCAAGGCCCTGGAACTCGGCCTGAAGGGGGACGACGCCAAAGAAGCGCAGCGCCTGCTGGAAAAATCCGCCTAGATGCCATGCAATAAGGGCAGGCCCGGGGGCCTGCACCTGCGATGTGCAATGTTCACCGGCCGTCATGGCGCGCAGGGCGCACCCTACATTTGTTGGGAATAACATTAAAGGGGCGGTTCGCGAACCGCCCCTACGATTTTGCACGGATGCGCAGGGCGAACGGCCATTCGCCCTTACGGGTTTGCGCCATACGGGCAGGCACCGGGACCTGCCCCTACGATTTGTCCGGATGTGCAGGGCGAACAGCCGTTCGCCCCTACGATGCGCGGTACGGCCTTGAAAGGTATCCTCACCCGCGCACAAACCCGCAGCCGCTCCGCCGAAGGCGGTGCGGCCATGCTCGAAAAGTTTGAAGGGAGTCTGAGGGAAACTTTTCAAAGTTTCCCTCAGAAATCCCTAATCATCCTAAACCTTATGCCGCCACATGGAAACGATCATCATGATGTCCGCGATATCGACGCGGTTGTCGCCGTTGAGGTCCGCCGCGGGGTTGAAGCCGGCGTCGTTGATCGTCTTGTCCCAGTTCGATGCCACGATCATG
>JACQYL010000060.1 GCA_016208165.1 Deltaproteobacteria bacterium | reverse complement strand
TGAAGCCGGAGGATTGCCTACGCGGAATTTCCTTTTGGGCCGTTTCGAAGGCGCGGAGAAGGTCAGTGGCGAGAGGGCTCACGCGATCATCACCGAGAGAGGAGGCAAACCCACCCACGGCTGTCACTCGGGCTGCACCATTCGCTGTTCAGGCGTTTTTGTGGATAAAGACGGCCATTACGTGACCAAGGAACCGGAATACGAGACCGTCTGGGCAAACGGTCCAAACTGCGGCATCGACGACCTCGATGCCATTGCTCAGATGGATCGCTTGTACGATGACATCGGACTGGACACCATCGAGTGTGGAGCCGCCATCGCGGTGGCCATGGAAGGGGGCGTGCTGCCTTTTGGAGACGCCGAGGGAGCCATCAAGCTGATCAAAGAAGTCGGCGATGGAACCCCCAGAGGGCGAGTCATCGGCAGCGGCGCCCTGGTGACGGGAAAGGTTTTCGGCGTCAAGCGCATACCCGTGGTTAAAGGGCAGGCGATGCCGGCATACGATCCCCGGGCCGTCAAAGGTATGGGCGTAACGTATGCCACGTCCACTATGGGAGCAGACCATACGGCGGGATATGCCACAGGCGCCAACATCCTGGGAGTCGGAGGAAAAGTGGATCCTCACAAGATCGAAGGTCAGGTGGATCTGTCCCGCGGCCTCCAGATCGCAACCGCGGCCCTGGATTCCACCGGCCTATGCCTGTTTGTGGCGTTTCCCGTTCTTGACGACCCGACCGCTTTGGTGAGTATCTGCGAGATGATCTCCGCCAAGTACGGAAAGACCTTTACAACGGACGACTTTATTGAATACGGTAAGAAGGTGCTGAGAGCGGAGCGGGATTTCAATGCCCGCGCCGGAATCGGCAAAGAACACGACCGGCTGCCCGAATTTTTTGCACTGGAGCCGGTTCCGCCGCACAACGTAGTCTTTGACGTACCGGATGCGGAATTGGATCAGGTATTCAACTTCTAGCTTTTGCCTGCGGCCGGTGACCCACTCCGGCACAAGGCTCATTGACCCGTATTGAATTGCGGATTAAGGGGAGACTCCCGAGCGGGTTTCCCCTCTTTGTTTTTCAAAGGATCTGAGTGATCATGAGGGTGGAAGTCAAACTGTTTGCAAGTCTGAAAAGGAATTATCCTTCAGGTATGAGCGACGAGCGCGTCGTGGAACTCGAGTCCGGGACAAGCGTCGCTCGACTGCTCGACATGCTCGACATTCCACGGAAGGCGGCGAAGATTATTCTTCGAAACGGCCGTCACGCCGAGCCTGAAGATATCCTCGAAGACGGGGACCGATTGGCCATATTCCCGCCAATCGCCGGAGGCTGAGCCCTCCCATTCGTGTTTCCGGCTACGCCTGGATGATCGCGCTCGATCAGCGGCTGGGGCACCGTCTTCCAGAATCGTTCGATTTCTGGCACAAATGTTGCTTTTGACACGGTCTAAACAACCCTCTTCTCCTTTGTGAAAGCCGGTATGTCTTCAAGATAGGCCGGCTTTCTTCTTTTTCCGCTCGGGGAAAGAATTCGAGTAGAACTCCAATTGGCGCGCTTTGGGTCAAAATTTGGAGGTCCGGGGCCAATTTTTGCCCGACTGATTAGCGGCCCCGATGCTGAACCATCACTGCCCGCGACCAGGGTATTCCTTGAAAGGGCGATAGAGCGGATCTCCGATCAACACCATCTTCCATGAGACGTACGGATTCGATGCCGTGTAGCATTCAGCGAGGGTCATGGATCCTTTCAACAACAGGCTGAAAAAGAGTTCGGGGAGCGGGAAAGCCGCCAGGTACGGCTCGTTCACCGGACCGAGGGTGACGGCCACGCCCTTCTCGAGCATCATCTTGCACCATACCCGGCTGTACCTGTTCTTGAGCGTGGAACATTCGCTGCTGGCAATATGGTAGCCCACGGACCCGCGAGCCCACTGAAACGCATCCACATATCGCGCCAGGCTGTACCAGCCGCAGTACAACGCCGCATCCGGACACGCTCCCGGCTGAAACAGGGTTGACTGTTCATCCAGAACCACTTCCATTTTGCGGCTTTTTCGGACAAGGTCCGCCGCCTTACGAACGGACCGATCGTAGTACCCGTAACCGGACCCACTGCCAAGCATTTCCATCCTTTCCGCCTGGGACCATCGAGCATCGAAATAAGCGATTCCTTTCAGCCCCTTTTCCTCGGCCTCAAGGCTGTCATCGATGATGCGCCGGACGATGGCCACGGAAGAAGCGTCCAGGCGAGACACCATAAAGGCTTCCCGTATCGGGGGCTCGGACCGGAACTCGTTTCGTCCGATGAAATCCGGATTGGGTATCCAGCCGGCCAGGGGGTAGTCCCGAGCCAGGACCAGGGCAATCTCGGAATCCAGGGAGGCCCACTGATCACTGCTCGATCCCCCCGAGGTGCGCTTTTTCGCTTTCTCGGGCCGATCCTCCACAGGTGCGCTTTGTTTCGGATCGACGGTCCCGGCAGTCCGATGAGGGCCCCGTCTATCCTGCGCGGCCGGCGGGCCGCTGTCCCGTTCCGGATTCCTTTTCGGGGGAGCGACCTTGAGAGGCAAACCGTACATGAGGAGAAGGCAACGGACAGGTCTGGAAGGGGGGTTATCAAGCAGATGCCTCCTGACCGGACTTGCGACTAGATCATCGTATTCCTCCCTGCCGCACGTTTCGTCGTCGGGCGCCCACAGCAACAGGAGGCGGTCACCGGGAATCTTCCTTTGCATCATGTAATACCGAGCAAGGGCTACGCTCCGGGGCGTTCGCACGTTCGCGATGACTAGTATCTCGTCCGGTTGCAGCATCGGGCGGGCCGCCGGTTCCAGCGCCGAGCCGACCGTTGGAAAAAGAACTAGGACCGCTGCAATGAAAAAGGGCAGGGAGCGGCTGATCCGAGTTCCGAGTTTACAGGTACGCATGGCCCTTTATCGTTCCTTCCGTCAAGGGGAGTTTCTTTACAGCATGGTTAATATAGTGGAAACCGGGGCGGGTTGAGAAGGGGAATCTGATCGAGCCGGTGCGCTTTCCATGACCAGACGGCCATTTAGATCGACAAAAACGGGCCGCCCGGCTGGAGGCGGCCCTGTGATTTCATCAAGAATTCAATGGCGAGGTTCCCGGATTACAACGCGTACGCCTGTTGCTCCGGATGGGTATTGGAAGGAATATCCATGGCGCCGACGACACTGGATGTTTCCGATACGATGCGGCTGTAGGCCGTACTTAAGAATGCCTTCAAGTCCGCCTTGTGCACGGGAAGCCCGTTTTTTTCCAGAAATCTTCGTTGGGCCGGCTCCTTCAGCCACGTTGAACCACAGGTTTTATCCTTACTATACGAAGGAAAACGCATGACCTTGGACAGCACATTGGCATGAAATACGGTGGCCGAGATGTGAGGGAATTCCGTGTCTCGCCAAGGCGCATGATGAAAGAGCACGCACGACACGAGTTCGGGCGGGAAGTTCCACTTTTTCAGCAAGGTGGCGCCAATCTGATAATGGGTGTATCCGAGCAGTTCCCTTTCCGCCGTTGCGAAACTGACGCCTTCACTTTGAACCATGCGAATGATGTTGACAAATTCGTCCGGAAAATATCGGTCGATAACGACCTTTCCTATGTCGTGAATAAGGCCGCCGATCATGCAGGACCCCTCGCGGTCCGCAACGAAAGCCTCTTTCGCGAGCTTTTTCGCCAGGAACGCGCACACCATGGAGTGGGCCCACAAATCCTTTCGTTTGAAATCGGTCTTCGATTCTACGGCATAGAACCGGAACACGGATTGTCCCAGAACGATGGTTCGGAGTTCATTCAGGCCGATGAGGACAATAGCCTGCCTTATGGTGGATACCTGCCCCAAGAGACCATAAAACGCGGAGTTGGCTATTTTGAGCACATTTACCGTCAGAGACTGATCTTTCTTGATCTCTCTGGCGATTTCGTCAATGGTGGATTCCGGACAATCGATCGTCTGCAACACGCCCGTCAAAGTGGACGGCAGTGAAGGAACTTCCTGGATTCGCGCTACGATTTTTTCCAATTTCGGGTTCACGGAATCCAACCTCCTTTCCGGATTCAACTCAGTGAATCTCCATTTTGCCTCGGAACCTAAACCGATCGGCTGGCTCTACGGATCCTCCGCTTCGGGTCGATCCGGATGGTCCCTTTTGAAAAAACGGAAACCCGCCACGTATTCCGCAAGACAGATCACCTCAACGCTCGGTACACCTGCAAAATGGGATAAGGTCAGGGGGTGCGACCATCTGTTCGGGCAGCCGAGAAGGACAGGGGGCAAGAAGAATCTTCACTCGCAGGCGCTCAACTCGTCTATAGTCGACATCTTCAAAACCGACGCAGGCCGCACACTCTACCGATCATCTACTAGAGCAAGGCGCGTGCCAACTGATTCCAGACGTGTGGACCAGTGACAAAAAAAGGCATTATCCTTACAATATCTTGCCTTTTTCATCATACTCGTTATAAGTATACGAAATCAGCGCAATCTTATGGTTACAATATTGTATCTTGTGTTTCATATGAGAGTCCCGATGGACAACGAACGGCAACCTGGGCAAATTGTAACTCAGTGAATGGAATTCTGAAACATCCTGTTACCGGGCGGAGAGGGGAGGGCGTTGTGATCCGAAGCGCTACCTGCGTGTTCGCGTGGTTGATCGTCTTCACATCCTGGATAGCCGTTCCTTGGGCCTCGACATCCGCCGTTTCCGAGATCGGAAGTCAACTGAAACACCGTGTCGAACAACCGCTTGCGCCGGCGGAACATTTGCTGCGCCATGATTTCAGGTGGACGCAAAAAGAAATTAATTCAGTGCTTGAAACAGCCGTTGAAAAAACGGTATCTTTACCTAAACCGATTCCGGTGTATGTGCTGTACCTCACGGCTTGGGCGGAAGAAGACGGAACTGTACAGTTTCGGGACGACATCTACGGTCGGGACGAGAAGCTTCTATCGGCGCTCTTGATTGAACCGCCGAGTCCGCAAAGAGCCGATCTTCAGAAGGAAACAGCAGCGAATTAGAGTTGAGCCGAACCTTTAGATCGCGTTTTCAGACTACTGAGGGAAGCCCGTCTCGGGCGGATTTTCCTCGAGGCCCCTTCAAATTTCCAAAACATTGCCGCACCGCCTTTGGCGAAGTGGATGAATCGTCGGGAGAACGTCGGTTTTCTCGAGAATCTGCGAATGCCGTCAAATGGGCTTACGCCGTCAGGTGTTACTGCCCGCCTGCACGCGTTCGCGAAATGACGTCGCATCAACGGCTCCTGCCGGACGACGGCCGGGAGTCAACCGTGCGAATTCATCTGTTTCCAATGGAGGGTACCCGAATACCATGCGAACGAGACGCCTTGTTTTGTGTTTGATCATCGCGCTTCCGATCCTTTCGATCACCTCAGCGGAAAGCGAGTCGGCCGGTTTCGATCCTCAGAAGTCGGGTTTTTCATTGAAATTCGGGGGAGAGGAGATCCCCTATCGGGTTTTTGGCGTATATACGTTGCCGAACGAATGGGTAACGATCAGGGCCCTCTCCAGGCAAAAAAACGATCGATTCACCCTTGCCGGCCATGGCGCCGGCAAAGCAACCCGCAAAGGGTCGGGCACATGGATGTGGAAGGCGCCGCCGGAACCGGGATCCTATTCGGTTGAGGTGACGGAGACCCATAGCGGCTCGATCATTCGCCTGAATGTGTTTGTTCTCGTTCCTTATGGATGTATGGTCGACGGATGCGTGGAAGGATATCGTGTAGGAAACTATCCGGAAAAGTTCTACAGGAACAACACGATTTATGACAAGCCTCGAGGATTTGTCAGGGTTACCCAAGAGAACCGGCACACTCTCGTGGCGCCGCACTTCAGGCTCGAGCAGTTTCTCTGCAAGCAGCAAAGCGGCTATCCCAAGTACGTAGTTCTGAAAGAGAAACTCTTGTTGAAGCTGGAATACCTGTTAGAGGAAGTGAACGGGCGCGGATATCGAGCGAACACCTTCCATGTTATGAGCGGTTATCGGACGCCCGTATACAACAAGAGCGTCGGCAACGTAAGATACAGTCGCCATCTATGGGGAGCTGCAGCCGATATATTCATCGACGAGAAGCCCAAAGACGGCGTGATGGACGATCTCAACAAGGACGGCAAGTGCGACTTCGAGGACAGTCTAGTCCTCTATGAACTCGTGGACAGCCTTCAATCAACATCGGAATACAAACCGTTTGTCGGCGGACTCGGAGTATATGGCAGGACGAGCGCTCACGGCCCCTTTATACACGTCGACATCCGCGGCAGCCTCGCCCGCTGGGGAAGCACTCCCAGTCTGGCCCAAAAGTAGAAACCTATCCCATCCACGAAAGGTTCGGATCTTCGTCGAACATGCACCTCCGATCGTGACGTTGAGGGTGTCGGATCATCTGCGGTGTTTTTTTCGTTGTTGCCGGATCCGGCTCCTTGTCAATGACGCGGGGAAATCACTCCGTCCTCAACCTTCTGAATACCTTTTCGATCTCCACCGCCAGGAAGACAACCGCTGAAAGCAGAATCGTTACTATCAATTCCCAAACGGAGAGCGGCTCGGTCTTGAAAATAGGATTCAAGAACGGGGCATAGATGGTGGCCATCTGAAGGCCGAAAGTCAGTAAGACGGCTCCAAGGAGCGGTTTATTGGATAAGGCTCCCTGCTTGAAAAAGGATTCCCGTTCCGATCGAATCGCCAGTACGTGACCCATTTGGCTCAGGCACAACACGGTAAAAACCATGGTTTGCCAGTGGGTCTCGCTGCTGTGAATGAACCAGGCCTGCGTGACGATGGAAACGGCGCCCATGAGAAGCCCCACCCAGATGATATGGGCGCCGAGACCCTGGGCGAAAATACTTTCTTTCGGTTGCCTGGGAGGGCGGTTCATGATGCTTCTTTCCCCCGGCTCGGCGGCCAGGGCCAGACCCGGGACACCGTCGGTCACCAGGTTGATCCACAGGATGTGAATCGGCAGCAGGGGAATGGGCAACCCCAGGAAGGGCGCCAGGAAGATCGTCCAGATCTCGCCCGAATTGCTCGTCATGGTATATTTTATGAACTTGCGAATATTATCGAAGATCCGGCGGCCTTCCCTAATGGTTTTAACGATAGTGGCGAAGTTGTCGTCCAGCAGAATCATGTGAGAGGCTTCCTTGGACACATCGGTGCCGGTAATGCCCATGGCGATCCCGATATCCGCCCGTTTCAAGGCCGGGGCGTCATTGACTCCATCCCCGGTCATTGCCACGAACTGCTCCCTTTCCTGCAGGGCTTTTACGATTTTGAGCTTCTGTTCGGGGGCCACGCGTGCATATACCCGTATCTTTTCAACCTGTTGTTCGAATTCCGCCAGAGAGAGCCGATCGAGCGCCCGGCCGGTTATAACGGCGCTCCCGTCTCCGTCGAGGATGCCCACTCGTCCGGCAATGACCCTCGCCGTCAACGGGTGGTCTCCTGTGATCATCACCGGCCGAATCCCTGCCGAACGGCACATGGCTACCGCCTCCGACGCCTCCGGACGAGGCGGATCCATCATTCCGACAATACCGAGCAGCACCAGCCGCGTTTCCACTTCGCCGGAGTTCAACGGATCCGGGAGACCTTCCCAGACTCTCAGGGCGAAACCCAGGGCGCGTAAGCCTTGGCCCGCGATCTGCTCCGAAATCTCCATAATCTTCGGAAGGTCGATTTCCTCCTTCCCCCGGCTGGTCAATACCTTTTCCGAACGGTCCAGTACTTCCTCTACAGCCCCTTTGGTAAAAGATACCACCTGCGCCTTATTCCATGGATGGAAGGTGGTCATCAGCTTGCGGTCCGAATCGAAAGGGATCTCGGCCAGTCGCGGAAATGTCTCATCGAGCTTCTCCCGTAAGAATCCTCTTTCCAGAGCCAGGTTGAACAGAGCGGTTTCCGTCGGATCGCCTATGGCGGCGCCGGATGCATCCAGACGGGCGTCATTTGAAAGGGCGAGAGCCGTAAGCAACAGACCGAGGGGGTTCCGGCCGGAAAGAAGGAGATCTTCACTCTCCTCGTCGCCGGATACTTGCAGTTCCTGGGAATCCAGCAGACGGCCGTCGACATAGACTTTTTCCACGGTCATACGGTTCAGGGTCAAGGTTCCCGTCTTGTCCGAGCAGATATAAGTAACCGAACCGAGGGTCTCGACGGCCGGCAGTTTCCGGATCAATGCCTGCTGTTTGACCAGCTTCTTGGCGCCCAAGGCCAGTGAGATGGTAATGACCGCGGGCAGGGCCTCCGGAATGGCCGCTACCGCAAGCGAGATGGCCGTGAGTAGCATCAAAAGCGCGGGCTCGCCACGAAGGAGACCGGTGGCAAAAACAATAACGCAAATCCCCAGGACGGCGTAGGCCAGCTTCTGCCCGAAGGCGGCAAGCCGTTTCTGCAGCGGCGTTCGACCTTCCTCTTCACCCTGGAGTAAAGCGGCAATCCGGCCGAGCTCCGTCTGCATGCCGGTCTCCGTCACCAGGCCCCGACCTCGGCCGGATACGATCAAGGTGCCTTTGTAAACCATGTTCTTGCGGTCGCCGATGGGCAGATCCTCTTCCATGAGAGCCCCGGTGTCCTTTTGCACCGGCGCGGATTCGCCGGTTAAGGCCGCCTCCTGGCTTTGAAATTGGACCGCACATTGCCGGCTTCCAGGATAACCAAATCTCCGGGAACAAGCCATTCCGCGGGGATCGATTCCGGCCGCCCGTCCCGAATGACGACGGCAAAAGGAGCCGCCAGTTTTTTTAGAGCGGCCATGGCCTTTTCGGCGCGGTATTCCTGGGCGAACCCGAGCACGGCATTCAGCAGCACGATCACGACAATGGCTATGGTATCCGAAAGCTCGCCAATAACCCCGGCCACCACGGCGGCGGCGATCAGCACCAGGATCATGAAATCCTTAAACTGATCCAGAAACATCATCCACAACGATTTGCGTCTTTTTTCGACGAGTTCGTTGGGACCATGGCGTTCCAGCCGCTGGCGCGCCTCCTCCGCGGTAAGACCCTTTTCGGATGATTCCAGCTTCTCCGATACTTCCTTCGGATCAAGCCTGTGCCAGTTGATCGATTTGTCCGCCGTTGCGCTCATGGTATTCACCGCTTGTATGAATGCCGCACGCCTCTCCCGGTGCGTGGCATACTGTATCAAAAATCCGCAATTGAAAACAGCCTTCCGCTCAAAGGGGATGGCGTCACACGCACGCTGATCCCATGGAAGGAAGAAGACGTCGGTTATTTCGAGCATTATCTGTCCGGGAAGGACTTTGCGGCCAAGGGGTATTTTTGCTTTTACGGACTGCCCGAGGGTGAATACGAAGTGACCGTCCACGCCAAAGGATTCGAACCCTACTCCGGGATTCGCCATGTGCGCCAGGGTCTGTGTGAGAGTGACATGACCGTTGAGCTGGTGAAAAAGGCCGCTGATCGGTCCTAGCCCGGCTTGCGTTTTAGATCGACGGATGCCGCGCGCCGGGGGATCGGCCCAAAAGCCGGCCGTAGCGAGTTTCAGCCTTCAGATCTCGGTCGAGCACTCGCAGTCGGCTCTCGATGCTCGGTCAATTGATCGACAAATATCTTTCTATGGCTTGGACGAACGACTGCGCGTTGTTGAGAATCTCTCCCGCCTCTTCGAGGGAAATTGGCTCCATCGCTTGGTAGTCTGAAACTTGGCGTGATTCAAAGGCGTGATGAAGATGACGGGAGAGTTCCATAGAAAAAACTCCTTTTTTGACGAATTCGGAGTCGAACAGAGCCAGGACCCCTGAGTGTTTTCTAGGAATTTTTCCTATGTGCTGAAGAAGCGCGAGAACCGCGTAAAACATGGCGTAATAGGCCCGGTTTACCGCACCCAAGGATGTCTTCCTGCGGGAAAGCAAGACTTGAGCTTCCTCCAGCGCGGCACGGGCCTGTCCCATGCGGAAACCAAGCAAAACCTGTTGATCCTTATCGTTCATATGGGCATTCCTTCCTCACGGACCGCTTTGGCCAGAAGAGATTCCCGGTCGGGTCCGTTTTCCCAATCATCGCGGGATACAACAACGGGCGCCACCACGATGCCGGCTTCAAACCCGGTTTCCCACGCATAATCGGAGACTATCCTGCGTGATTCCCGTGAAACGGGTTCGTCCAGGACAACCAGAACGTCCATATCGGAATCGGGTTCGGCGTCTCCCCGCGCCCTGGAACCGAAGAGGATCATCCGATGCAGCTTGACCTTTTTCTGCAAAAGGCGTTTCAGCCTGTTCGCTGTTTCGATGTCTTTGGGTTTCATTGCTTTTCCGCTTCATTTCATATCATATTCCGAGCACGGAATGGGGGCCTCGTCCGCCGCAAGGGAATCGCACGGTGCAGGATGAGATGACGGAGCGTCGAACTCCCGATTTCCAGGAAATCGTTTAGCGCCCGGCAACCGAGGAGATGGACGGTTTCTCCTTCCACGGAACCTCCCGATGTGGCCCCAAGATCAATCCAACCCGCGCCTAGTTTACACTCAGCCGGAACCGGTGTCATGGTTTTCCTTCGAAAAGGAAGTCACCGGTATTTCGCCGCCTAATATTTCGGCCTGGGGCGTTTCGGTTCGAGATAGTCGCACAGCCCTCTCGGACACATGAGCGCCGACGGATGCCGCACACTCTCCCTGGAACCAACAGGCTGTGGATTACCAGCGGAAAGGGTGAGCCAATCGGTGTTCGGGGCTATGGCAAGTATGTTGAGCTCGGCTTGGGATCCGGAGCCACCCCACATCTTGTATCTGAGCCCATTTCTGATATACTGGGTCCCACTGGCGCCTCCCCCCGATTTCCATTCCTCCTGATCTCATTCATGCGCCCTTGGTGCTCTGGATTCGGCGGCCGCTCGTTGAACGATTCATCCGTTATTGTTGATCGGAGCGTGTTTGAACCATAATGCAAGAATGCATGACTTGAAGATTTTGGGTCGTGCTTATTTGTTGAGCGCCCGTGTAGGCTCCATTACTCAACGGTGAGTATGATTGTTCGAGGGGAAAGAGAAAAGTCAAAAAACAAGACCTGACCCTAAACATAGGCAAGGCGATTTAGTTTGCGCCAATACAGTTTGATCTGTTCAGATGGGATACACTTTGAAGACTAACAATATAGTTGAAGATAAAAGAGGGCCTACACATGTCCGTAGACTTGAAAAGTATCTTGGACATAATAATATAAAGAAAGCTTTAGAGAGGTACGACAAGGCAAAAAAGTCCTCTAAACCTCTTTATAGAGATTACTATCTGAGATTGCGTCATCCTTGGTGGGAAGGATTTATGCAATTTTACAAATTAGAGGCCTCAGGGAAGGCCATATATAAAAATCTTACACCTGAGATAATGGAGCTGGCTGGTGACAGTCTGAAAGTATGTGAACTGACAAATTCCATGCCTGATGATCTAAAGAATAGGTATCGCCAAAATTTATTAGATGAAGAAAATGCTAATAACTATCTTTTTGAGATTTTAATAGCATGGGGGTATAAAATAAGAAACTACAACATTTCGTGGAATAACGACGACAGTGTAGCAGGCCCTGAATATAGTATTGTTATTGGCAATTATGAATTAGAGGTTGAATGTAAAAAGCTTTCAGTCGATACTTTTCGAAAAATTAAACGACCTGACTTTTATCACTTTGTCGATGACCTTGTTCCAAAAATAAGCGACGCGGGCTTAAAAGGAAATATCGAAATAGAATTCCATGATAAGCTACCGTCGAACATGCAGACACAAGAAGAAATTATTACAGAAATTCTTGATGAGGTAGATGGTAAACCAATTAATCGTCATGTCCACCTTTCGTGTGCAGACGTCGATTTGTCTTTAAAGGAAAAGTCTAATGACTTGGTTGACATAAAACAGATGTATAAGCAACTTCTCGTCCGCAAACCAGTCAACGCTCATTGCGTAATTTATTTGCCTCCCGGTTCTTCTTCTGAAATTAACCCAATAGAAATTGTCTGCAAGAGTCAGAGAGATGAGGATATTATTGGCGGAATGAGGGGCATTATCAGCAAAGCCTCGAAAAGGCAGCTATCTAAGAAAAACCCAGGCATTGTAGCGTGTTTCATACCAGAGATCGAGAGTTTTGAAGGCCTTCAAAATGAGGGTGCTTTAGCAAATATGTCTTACGGACTGTTTGATGAATCTAGAGCACACGTTGCTGCGATATTATATTGTTCGGATAGTCGATTGTTACCCGAATTCTATGGGTATAGGAGCTATCATCCTGCTTTGGTTTTTAAGAACCCCTATTGTCGATATGAAGAGGTACGTGATTTCAAGTTTCTTAGCACGGAATTTTAATAACTTAAGTTATATTCCTTTTAAACAGCCTATAAAAGTATTGACCGTAATGAAAATGATCAAACTACAAGTCGTGAAAAAGAGGACGGTGTTGCATTTGTGCGTTTTTCTGTTTCATCGTCTATGATATTGAATTCCGATGCTGCGAAAAGAACGCATTAATACGCCGGAGGTGTTGAACCGCATCATCTGCCGAGGGATCGAACGGCGTAACATATTCCGAGACGATACCGACAGAATTCGGTTTGTCGAACGCCTGGCGAAACTGAAGCTTGAGACCGCAACGCCCTTTTCTTGCCAGGGCTTTGATCCGCAATTGAGGTGAGAAGGACACTTGCGCCAAGCAGATCGGCGGTTAGCCGGGCGGTCGGTAGAGGCAGAGAGATTGCTTTGGATAATGCACTGTCCGTGAATGATAGAAACGCACAAGATCAACCCTGTCTCCTCCGCGCGTGAATAGACGAGCAGCGGAAATGGTGAAACTAGGGTGAAGTTAATGTCATCAGAGACAAATGAGATGTCATGGGATCGAAATCGTGATCATCATGAAGCAAAGGCAATCCTTCTATAATACAAAATGTTGCGATGATGACATCAATGGTCTTGCGTACGGTAACACCTGCTTTTCGAAGGAATCGATAATTTTTGGCGCTCTGAACGGCGACATGGTATCCGCCGATTTGGCGAAACGGAAGAGCACTCAAGAATTCCCTGGCTGTTTCATAATCCTTATCCGATCTGAAACCCTGAAGGATCTCTGTCAGGATCAAATCCCCAATGACAATGGGAACATTTGAGAGGGAATGATCGAGCAAGTCGGTCTGCCAAGTGGGGATGCCGTTGAAATAATCGATCCATACGGACGAGTCGACCAGAATCACTGATCCAACCTCATTTCGTCGAGGTCGCCGACCCATTTCAGCTTTCCACGCAAACTTCTGATTCGCTCTTGTTTCTTGATCTGAATCAATAGCTTGAGTCCGGTTTCAACAACCGCCTTTTTGGTTTTGAGCCGGCTGAGACTCATGGCCTCGTTCATCAATTCATCATCGATAACGATATTGGTTCGCATGGAACTGCCTCTTCTGCCAAATGTGTATAGAACATATATTCATGCACATCCGGTTCCTGTCAAGGGCGCATATTTTTGCGTCGGATTAATTCTAAATGGTGCAGACAAACGACTGTGCAGGGATCGCTTACAAGCCCGCGCGGAGTTGGGGGGGCAGTCCGGACAGGGAGGACCACAAACTATACACAAGGGATTTGCCGAACGATGGAACGGTTTTGCCGCCGGCCCGTGGCTGTTTTTTCCCGTTAAACCGCTACAGCGGCTTGTGCCCGCCCAATCTCCGTAATTCGAGGGATTACGGACACCTACATGCAACAATCAAGACAACGGTATCCGATGCATGCCCGCCGCACGCCGCGGCTCCCCGGCCTCACGGGCATTCCCGGCCCGCGCTGCCGCCCGGCCCGTAAAAATAGCGCTCTTCGGACCACGGTCCCGGGACGCCGCCCGCATAGTTGGCCCGAACGCGCCAGTAGAAGGGTCCTCCGGATACCAGCATGGACAAAGACGTGGATGTGCGGTCCCGATCGACCCACAGGGAATTGAACGCCACATCTCCGGCCACCTGAATATGATAGCTTATAGCCCCGGATACGGCGCTCCAGACGAGAGTCTGATCGCCGCACAGGGTTCCGTTGTTCTCCGGCGAAACCAGGGTGACGGGTTCCCCCTGAGGAGGTTCGGGCGGATCGTCAACCTTCACGGTCAAGGACCGGACGGTGGACCACTCGCCCGGATCGCCGCCCGAAACGTTAGCCCGGACGCGCCAGTAGTAGGTTCCTTCGGGAGCGTTTTCCACATTCAGGTACGTCGTAACGGTATCCTGATCCACCCATGGATTTTGAAACGAGGCATCCGGGGCCATCTGCACGCGGTAGCTCGATGCGCCCGCGGCCGCGTTCCACATCAGGTCGAAGGTGTCCGCTATCGTGGCTCCGCTCCCAGGCGAGACGAGAACGACGGTTCCCACTTCCGGAGGGGGTGGGGGCGGAGGAGGCGACTCGGGGACGATGAACGTCCCTACGGACGACCAGGATCCCGTGTACCCGCCAGGGTAATTCGCCCTCGCTCTCCAATATCCGATTCCGGCCGGCCGGTCCATGACGGCCAAACCGGTTCCGTTCGAGCTGTACTGGTCGATGCCGGCGCCGGTGAACGACGCGTTTTCACACACCTGCACCGTATAACTCGCCGCTCCGGAGACCGCGCTCCACTGAAGGGAAAAGGGCGGCTCGACCGTGGCCCCATGGTTCGGAGAAAGCAGCGTGGGCGCGGCGGTGGCGATGATGTACCCGGCGCGGACCTGGGTGTCTTGTCCCCATTCGTTGGCGACGACCAGGGAGACCGTGAAGATTCCGCCGGTCGTGTACACATGGGATGGGTTTTGAAGCGAACTCTGAGACGCAGTCGAGTCTACCGTGTCCCCGAAGTTCCAACTCCAGGTCAGAGGCTCCCCGGTGGACCGGTCAAGAAAATGGACCGTGAACGGCGCCGGGCCTGTTGGAGAGCCCGAAACCGTGAAGTCCGCCGTGGGAGGGGTCATCGGAATTGCGCGAAAATCCTGATTCAAACGGTTTTCTCTCAGATCGTCAAACGGCCTGAAAGGGGGATCGAAGGAGTACCCCGTCCGTTGGGGTGTAATCGTTCCGCTCCAACCCGCGGGAAGGGTTGCGGTGTAGTCGCCGAAAGAGTCGGTGAGGACGGGGTCCACGCCGGAAAGGGTTAACTGAACGCCTTCCATTCCGTCAATGTCGGACACCCGGCCGGAAATGATGACGGTTTCGGGTTTGGATACGCGAATGTAATCCTTCCGCAAGGTCAGTACTTCGAGACCCTGGTCCACGGCGGCGAGCATGCTCACCGTATACGCGCCCGCCGCCGTATACACGTGGATGGGGTTCTGTTCCGTGCTGGTCGAGCCGTCGCCGAAATCCCACCACCACGTTGCAAACGGGGCTTGCGTGGAAGCCGTGAACGGGACCTCGAGGGGCGTTTCACCGGAACATACGGCGGCGTTGAAATCCACGTCCAGGGCCGGGGGACGAAAGACTTTCAAGACGTTGTAGAAGCTGTTTTCGAGTTGGGGCGACGGCGTTTCACCGACGAGCGACACGGCTGTTTCGGCCTGTTCCTCGCCGAGAAAATCGATGGAGCATTCCTCGGCGGCGTTCGCCAGGCCCACCGCCTTGAATTGCAGGCCGGAAACCGCGCCAAGAAAGGCACGGAACACCGTTCCGTTGATGGCGGACACGGCGATGCTCGAACCGGCTTCGTACTCCTGAACATATAACGCCAGGGTCCCGCTTGCGTCTCTCCAGATCCCCGACCGCACCGTTCGAACAGCGGGGAACGCTCTGAATATGGTCAGCCGGATATCCTCGGAAGCCGGCCTGTTCACGTCCGCCATCACTACGCCGGCGCTTTCTTCGGATGAAAAGACGATACGGATCTGTTTGGAATCCGCCGCGTATATACTACCGGCTTCGAACACGGGTCCCTGCATGGTCCCCTGGTAGGCATGCACGGTGACGGCGTCCGTGGTATGGAGTACCAGGGTCGATCCTGTATCATACTGTTGAACAAAGAAGTTGTGGCTTTGATTCGATTCTATATCCTTCCAGATTCCCTGATATTGAGCGAATACGGGTTCTTGTTGTGCGAGGAGAACGATCAGAACAAAGAGGGCGGCCTGCAGATATCGAAACCATTTATTCATTTTCCGTCTTTCATCCCAGAGCGTGGTAGTGTTTGCGGAAAAAGAGATTGAATCGACTGGAATCCGTATTCGGCAGTATCTTGAATAAGGAAAAATTATTTATAGCAAAAGCATCTGATTAAATCAAGCTAATAGTGAACACACGTCTTGACTATGCCGAACGCGGACATTCAATCATCATCAACCATACTGGAAGGTGTGAGTTCTTCGGAACTAGTCGTGTTTATCCCGGCCATGCAGGTGCGGTGCTGTTGAGGCAGTGAATCTTTGTGGCCAGTGAGGCCGGATTCGGTTAAAATAGAAACGACGCAGCGTTTGATGAGAGGAGGAATGGGTATCATGCGCGCCATGGTGCTAAGGAACATATGCGATCTCGGTGCAACGAGAACTCCCCTGGAGCCGGCCGATCTGCCCGAGCCGGTGGCCCGGGAAGGCGAGATCCTGGTGAAGATCTCGGCCTGCGGAGTCTGCCACACCGAGTTGGACGAAATCGAGGGAAGGACTCCTCCCAAGACATTTCCCGTGGCGCCGGGACATGAGATCGTGGGACGGGTGGTAACATGCGGTAAGGGTTCGAAGCGGTTTTCACCGGGAGACCGGGTCGGAATTGCATGGATTCGCTGTTGTGCGCCGGAGCGGTGGGCTATCGCTCGTTGAGACTGACCGGACTGTCCGATGGACAAAATCTGGGCCTGACGGGATTCGGGGCATCGGCCCACCTGGTGCTCCAGACGGCCCTGCACAAATATCCCCACTCGAAGGTGTTCGTGTTTGCCCGAAGCGAACCCCAGAGGCGGTTCGCCATGGAACTCGGCGCGTTTTGGTCCGGCGACACGACGGAGAATCCTCCCGAGAAAATCCACGGCATCATCGACACGACCCCGGTTTGGAAGCCGGTCGTGGAGGCGCTGAAGCACCTGGAAAGAGGCGGAAGACTCGTCATCAACGCCATCCGGAAAGAGGATAGGGACAAGGACTGTCTCCTCGGGCTGGACTACGAACATCATCTGTGGCTCGAAAAGGAAGTCAAGAGCGTGGCGAATGTAACGAGGAGAGACGTCGAGGAGTTCTTGAAACTTGCGGCCGAGATACCCCTCAAGCCCGAGGTGCAGGAATTCGAGCTGGAAGACGCCAACACGGCGCTCATGGAGTTGAAGGAACACAAAATAAAGGGGGCGAAGGTGTTGAGGATCGGGTAGTGCCGGTTGAGTAGTGAAACCCGCCGAATCCAACACGTTTGGGTTACGCTCGCCATGCTCGCTAACCCAATCTGCCGCACTATCCGACGGAGAATCGTAGGGGCGGGTTTCCATCGGCAGGCTCAGGATCTGCGACAAACCCGCCCGCGCCCCTCATCCCGGCCTTCTCCCAAGGGGAGAAGGCGTCCGGGTTCGGAGACTCGGGTGGACTGCTAAGTCGTCGCCGTCTATCCGCAGTCGGGATCGTAGGTTGGGTTGAACGCAGTGAAACCCAACAAATCCAATACGTTGAGTGCTTCGATGCGCTCGCAAGCCAAGCGCATATCAGCGCGCGCCCGCCTCGAAGGTTTTGAAGGGGGGTACGGGGGGTCCCGCCATCGATATCGCCTTATGGCGTAATTATAGGCGCGATTTCAAACGTTTCCCCCCCGCCTATTCTTTCAATAAACCGGCCGTCTACACCCAGCGGGCGGTAACGGTCTTTTCGTCCAGAAAAAGCCGCATCGAGGCCAGGCGTGACTTGGCCGAGCCCAGAAACGACTGCTTCTTGGAGCCGAGGGGAAAGAACGCATAAGGTTGGGGAACGGCCACATTGACGCCCACGTTGCCCGTTTCCATCTCTTTTATAAATTTGCGGGCCGATTTGCCGCTCCGGGTCATGATGCAGGCCGAGTGGCCCAGGTCGTTGTTGCTTTCGTTATGCCACCGGATGACCTGGTCCAGGTCTCCGAACCGCATCAATGCGGTGACCGGTCCGAAAGCCTCCTCCTTGGTGCTGGGCATGCCCGGTTGCGCATTGTCCAGGACGCTGGGCCCCAGGAAATATCCCTTGGGATAGCCCTCGACCCGGGGGTTCCGTCCGTCATAGAGCATCGTGCAACCGTCGTTGAGCGCGAGGTCTATCCAATCGATCACCTTATCCCGTCCGGCCGGGGTGCACATGGGCCCCAATTCCACGGACTCGTCAAGGCCGTATCCCAGTTTCATTCCCGAGGCCGCGGAGGTCAGCTTCTCTCTCAGTTCGTAGTAGGAATCGCCTACGGCGACCACGTTGTCCGAGCCCAGGCAACGCTGCCCGCTCATTCCGAAGCAGCCGCGCAGGAGGAACTGCACGGTCTGATCGATGTCCGCATCCGGCATGATGACCACGCAGTTTTTCCCGTTGCCGTTCAAGGAGGAATCCTTACCGAGTTCGCCGCAGAGCTTGAAGAGCTTCCTGGCCACGGCCGTGGACCCGATGAAACCCAAGCCCCGCACCTCGGGCTGCCGGAGGATGTACTCGTTGATCGACCGCCCGCCGTGAATCAGGTTGATGGCGCCGTCGGGCAGACCCAAATCCTCGGTGACCCTGCAGATGTATTCCGCGGCCACGGGATCCTGCCGGCTGGGGCTCACTACCACGGAGCAGCCCGAAGCCAGAGCGTAAGGCACAAACGAGGACCAGGCATGCATGGGAATATTGCCCGGGGTGACGATGAGGAAAACCCCCTTGGGCTCGTAGATCATATACTCGTCGATGCCGCCAGCCAGTTGGTCGATGTGTTCGTTCATCTTGGGCATTCCGTAGACGGCGGAGCATGCGGACTCGACGTTCTCGATGACCCTGCGCACCGACCCCCGGGATTCGCCGATGGTTCGTCCGTGATCCTGGGTGAGGACCCGGCACAGGACATCGAACCGTTCTTCGAACTTCCGCCTCAGGTCGAACATGAGTTTGCCCCGCTCGCGCAGCGCAACTTCACGCCAGGCAAGGAAGCCTTTCTGGGCCGCCTCAACCGCCGCGCGAGCCTCCTCACGGGTGGCGGAGGGAAACTCGGCGATGGGCTCGCCCATGGCGGGATTGGTGGTTACTTGGACCTCGGTGGACTTCGAGTCGATCCATTCACCTCCTATCCATAGTTTCAGTTTGCCATAATGTTTTTTTACTTCGGGCAGAATCCCCATTTTTGTAATGCTCCGGTTTATATTTGGAGTGGTGGGAGGTCAGCGCAGGCCGTCCTCGTATTTGGCTTCTTCTTTGGTGAGTCCTCCGATTCGCGGCAAAGGCCGGCCGGAGTCGGTAACCGCCAGGGCCACCAGAATCTCGTCCGGGCCCGGAGCGTCCTCGATACTCACCGTCATACCGTCGAAATGGGAGCGGACAAAGGCCGCGTCCTTGTGGTTCAGCGGGATATCGATGGTGCAGCCGGGGCCTCCCCGTTTCTTGACGGAGGGTATTAGGGCCAAGCCGCGGCCCAGGGCTTCGCGGAAGGGTTTCCCGAGCTTGGGGTGAAGAATGGCGCCGGCGTGCTCCAACTCGCCGTTCATGCCTACGATGGCCGCTTTGCCGTAACTCTCGCACCGCTCGGGTCCTATGCCCAGCGCTTCGCGGGCCTTGTTGCCCAGAAGGGCGCCCAACTCGGCCCCCATATCCATCAGCTCGGTCAGGTCCTCGACATAGCGGCCAGCCAGCGGATTATCGATCACAGCCAGCGCCGCGGCTTTCCGGGTGGGTGGATCGATTCTTTTGTCTGCTTCTTTGTGGGTCTCCTCGACCATGGTCACGAGTTTACGTATCTCCATGTGTTGTCTCCCTCTCAAAGATTCCGTTCCGGCTAGATCTGCAGGGCGTACCTATACGACACGAGCTTGTCGCACGGGCGGCGGGGTGTTGCGACTTTTGTTCACCACCACGGCTCCGTCCACCATCACAATGGAGATTCCCGGAATGTCGCCTTCGGACAGGGCCTCCAGGGTGTTCCCTCCGGGCGAACCGATGGGCGCGTCCATGACTACCAGGTCCGCTTCCAGACCTTCGGCAATCCGTCCGCGATTGAACCCATAGAGCTTAGCCGTATTGCCGGTGGCCATGCCCATCGCCAGTTCGGGAGGCACCGCGCTCTGACCGGCCAGCATGGCGATGTTGCGCAACAGGCCCAGGGTGATCACTCCGGTGCCGGAAGGAGCGTCGTTGCCCAGAATACACCGGCCCCACTCTCCGCGCTCATGGATGATATCGGCCACCTGGACGGCTCGTTTCGAGTTGCCGCATTGCACGATCTCGAGGGCCGCGTCGGACTTCTCGATAATTTCCATGGCCCCCTCGAGACTCACGGCCGTGGGTCCTCCATTAATATGCGACACCACCGACGGTTTCACCCTGAGGATCTGGTCCGCGCCGACCACGGACGAACCGGGGATGGAAGTACCGCCGGTGTGCATCATGACGATCATGCCGCGGGCCTTGGCCCAGGCGACCATCTGGGCCGCCTCGTCGGGATCCTTCACCGAGCCCAACCCCACCTCGCCGACGACCCTGACTCCGGCTCGAGCACATTCATCGATGTCCGACTCCGTAAGCCCCTTCTCGAGGATCAGGGCCCCACCCAGCACTTTCATGCCTCCGGGGCGATGAGACGCCCAGGACCCGGCCGCCAGAATGGCCAGGCATTTGGCTCCCAGGGCGTCTTTAGGGCGTCCGGGCAAATGCACTTCGCCGGCCGAGATGGAAGTGGTCACACCTCCGTGCACCGAGGATTCCAGAAAATTCTGCATCTGTTGTCTGGGGGTCCAATCTCCCAGCACGACATGGCAGTGGGAATCGATCAATCCGGGTGTCACCGCGCACCCCGCGGCGTCGATCACCCGGGTATCGTCGTCCGGAGGCGCCAAAGCGGAACCCACCCGACGGATTACACCTTGCTCGACGAGAATCGAGTCAGCGTCCAACAGGGGATGCTCCACCTCTCCGGAGAGCATCAGCCCAACGTTCTTGATCAACAGCGTTTTCATGGTGTAAAGCCTCCTGATCCGGCGATCCGGGCATCACCAGCTTGGTGGAGTCACCACCCAGACCACGGTGCAAGGAACGTCGGCTTCATTGGTCCAGGCGTGAGGCACGTTCGAGGAGTAGTAAAACGAGGAGCCTTTCTTGACCTGATAGGTTTCCGAACCTACTTTCAATGTCAAATCTCCGTCCAGTACCAGACCGAACTCCTCTCCGTGATGGCTGTAATCCTCCGAAGTGCCGCCTCCGGGCTGGATAACCGTGTAAAAAGGCTGCATCCGGTGATGCTTCACCGAACGGACCATCTGCCTGATATCGGCCTTCCATCGGGCCAGACTAACGGTGACCCACTGGGAGGGTTCCAATACGACTGAATCGTTATCGGCTTCGTCCAAGAAAAGGTCCACGATGCGGGCGTCCAGCGCGGCAGCGATCTTTTTCAGCGAGGCAATGGAAGGAGATGCCTTATCATGCTCTATTTGGGATACATAGCCTGCCGTGTAGCTCGCGCGCTCTGCAACCTGTTGCAGAGTCAAATGCTTGGCGAGACGCAAGTCCCTTAATTTAGCCCCTAAGCTGGGTCCGGTCACTTCTTTATTTCCGATCCGGTCTAAAATCCTTGACGCCATACCCATTTTACATATACTTAAAAAGTAAACTATCGCTTAAGTCCTTTGAGGTCAAGTGCAAAAGACCGTGGTGCATTAGTGGTGCATTAATGACGTGAGCGAGACCGGACCCTGTGCTATGGTGGTTGTCCGGGAACCGACAAAAGCGTTTGAAGTGTTGGCGCGTCACATGCGGTATCGTCCGTGGCGTACATCCATGTACTTCAAGAAGAAGGACTCCAGAAGTCCGTCCACACATTCCAACTTGGGAGGAATGCACCCATGAAAAAGCGTATTTTGGCGATAAGCCTGGTCCTGGGACTGATGTTTTGCCTGGCAATGGGAAGCCCGGTGCAGGCGGGGTCCGAGTCCACCATGAACATCAAGTTCAGCACCTGGCATCCTCCGGTGAGTCGAGAGGTGAAAACGGTGTGGATTCCGATGCTCGAGGAACTGAAAAAGCGGAGCAACGGCCGGATCACCTACACCTTGTACCCTGGCGGCGCATTGGGAAAAGGCCCTGAACACTTTGACATCGTGAAGAACGGTCTGTCCGACATGGGGTATTTCACCGCAACCTGGACTCCCGGCCGTTTTCCTCTCACCGACGTGCTCTCGTTGGCGGCCTGGGTGGACGGTAAGGATCTCGCTACGAATATCGGCAATCAGGTGTACGAGAAGGCGTTGGAGGATGAATTCAAAGACGTTAAGGTTCTCGAGCTGAACGGATGTATCCAGGCTTTTTTATGGACCACCAAGCCGGTGCAGACCATCGATGACTTGACGGGCTTGAAGATCCGCACTCCGGGCGGTCAGCAGACCAACTACATCAAAGCCCTGGGCGCCGAACCGGTGTTCATGCCTTTGGGGGATGTGTATCTGGCTATGGAAACCGGCACGATCGACGGTCTGGTCACGTGTCCTCCTCTGGTTCTGGCTTTCAAACTCCACGAGGTTGCGAAATACGGAGTCAAAGCCACGTTCGGTTGCGTTTCCGAGGGCGTGATCATGAACAAGAAGAGCTGGGAGAACACCCCCGACGACCTCAAACCCATCATCGAAGAAGTGGTGGGCAACCCGTTTGCCACCACCCACGGACTGGATAAGAAGACCTATGCCCAGATGATGGAGGAGCTTAACGCCAAAGGGGTGAAGATCCACGAGCTGACCCCCGAACAGGAAGCCAAGTGGTACGAGCGATTCCAGGAACAGACCCGGCAGTGGGTGGCCGATTTGGAGAAAAAGGGACTCAATGCCAAGGAAGCCGTAATCATGTACGGCAAGATAGCCGAAGCCCACGGTACGAAGTGCGTTGCCATTCCTCCGGAGTGGCGCACCACGGACAGCAAGTAGAAACGGAAGGACCGGGCCCGGGGAAATGTATGCCACGGTAAAGTGGGGTGTTCAGAAGATCACGCGTATCTTGACCTACGTGGGTATGTTCCTGCTCATCCCTATGATGCTGTTGACTTCCGCTGAAGTGGTGAGCCGGGGAGTATGGTCCCGTCCCATCCCCGGCACCATCGAGCTGTCCAGCTATATGTTGTCCATCTTTATCCTTCTGGGTCTGGCTTACACCCATCAAGTCAAAGGCCACGTGCGGGTGACCATGCTGACGGCCAGGTTGCCCGCGCCGGCCGCGCTGATTCTCGAGTTGATCACAACCCTGTTGAGTATGTTTATCATTGCCGTTCTGTGCCGGCAGGGGTGGGTCGAAGCCGTAGACACGAGCGCCGTCTCCGACATGCTGCGCATTTCTCAACTGCCCTTCAGAATGCTGATCCCCGTGGCGGCCTTTTTTCTCCTCCTGGAACTGCTGTTCGACGCCGTGGATTGCGTGCAAATGTTGATCGGGAGAAAATAGTGGACCCGATAACCGTAGGCGTCATCGGCACCGGATGCGTATTCTTCCTCTTGTTCTTGGGAATGCCCATTGCCTTTGCCCTGATGCTGGTAGGCTTCGGCGGCATCGCCTATCTGACCTCAGCGCAAGCGGCGTTGCCCGTAGTGGCCAGTACGGTATGGGAAGTGGCTTCTTTCTATCCGTATACGGTCATTCCCCTGTTCATCGTGATGGGCGGTTTTGCCGGCAGTTCGGGCCTTACCAGCGAACTCTACGGCGCGTTTGATAAATGGATGCGCCGGCTCCCCGGTGGGCTGGCCATTGCGACGATCGGGGCTTGTGGGGGCTTTGCCGCGGTTTCGGGTTCCTCGGTGGCTACCGCGGCCACCATGAGCACCGTGGCTCTGCCCGAAATGAAGCGCTACAATTACGACGCCAGGCTGGCGACCGGCAGTGTGGCCGCCGGGGGAACGTTGGGTTTCCTGATACCGCCCAGCATCGGTTTTGTCGTATATGGGATGCTTACCGAGCAGTCCATCGGTAAACTCCTGGTGGCCGGTATCTTTCCGGGCATCCTTCTGGCGCTGGCCTATATCGCGATCGTGGTGGCGTGGGTCAAGATGAGACCCGCGCTGGCGCCGGTCAATCCGGCATCCGTGACCTGGAAAGAGAAGATGATTTCTCTAAAGGGCGTATGGGAGCCGCTAGCGCTTTTCCTGGTGGTGATGGGGGGCATCTATGCCGGGTTTTTCACTCCCACGGAAGCTGGAGCCGTGGGCGCGACCCTACTGTTTCTGGTCGCCTTGCTCAAGCGGAGGCTGACCTGGGATGGGCTGATCGGAGCGCTATTGGAGTCCCTACGCATCTCAGTCATGGTGTTGATACTCGTGGCCGGAGCCAATGTGTTCAGCTACTTTCTGGCCCTCTCCACCATTCCGATGCAGGTGGCGAACTGGGCGGCAGGGCTCGATGTTTCCCCGTATGTGGTTCATTCCGTGATTATTCTGACTTACCTTTTTCTCGGATGCTTCCTGGACGCCATCTCGATGATGGTGTTGACCCTGCCCGTGATCTTTCCCATTATTGAAACGCTGAATTTTGACCCCATCTGGTTCGGGGTGATCGCGGTGCTCATGATGGAAGCCGGACTGATCACCCCCCCAATGGGCTTGAACGTTTTCACAGTGGCCGGAGTTGCAACCGATATTCCGGTGGAAACCATTTTCCGTGGAGTCGCACCCTTTTTGCTCGCGATCATTGCCATCGTGGTTCTTATTACCGTTTTTCCCGCGATCGCCCTTTTCCTGCCCAAAATGATGCTACGATAGTCCTCTGTGACGAATGCTCCGGGCGCCGATGATCTATGGCACGGTCATAATTTAGAATGGAACTGAGATTCGTATTGAACGGGAACGAAGTGGAGATCCGCGATGTTCCCGGAGAAGAGAGCCTGCTGGGCCTCTTGCGCAATTACCTGGACCGGAAAGGCGCCAAGGAAGGCTGCGGAGTGGGGGAGTGCGGCGCTTGCAGCGTTCTGCTGGACGGCTGCGTGGTCAACGCCTGTCTGACGGCGGCCTGGCAGGTTCAAGGCCGCGAGGTAACCACCATCGAGGGGATGGCGAAGGGACCAACGCTCCATCCGTTGCAGGAAGCCTTCCTGGAGACCGGAGCCGTGCAGTGCGGCTTCTGTACTCCCGGTATGATCATGTCCGCGGCGGATCTGCTGAGCCACAACCCCGATCCGGGAGAGGAAGAAATCAAGAGGGCTTTGGCGGGCAACCTCTGTCGATGTACCGGGTATCACGACATTGTGAGGGCTGTTCGCAGAGCGGCCAAACGTCTTCGGGAAGGACCTCGATGAGCCGTTTTGTCGCCGCACGTTCTCTGAACGACGCCCTCGAAGTGATGGCTCGAGGCGAAGCCCGCGCGCTGGCCGGAGGGACCGATCTGATGCCGCGGCTGCGTCGGGCCCGCCTCGCCGGCGAACCTCTGCCGAACGTGATCGTGGATGTGAGCCGCCTTTCCGAGCTGACGCGGCTGGATCTTGGTAGCGAGCGCCCCTACATTGGAGCCGGAATTTCCTTCCGGCGATTGGAGAGCGACCTGGAGGTCGAGCGGACATACCCGATTCTGAAGCAGGCGGCGGCGACCGTAGGTTCGGTGCAGGTTCGTCAGACGGCGAGCATCGGCGGCAATGTCGCGAACGCTTCTCCGGCCGCCGACGGGGTCACCGCTCTGGTGGCGCTAGGCGCCCGCGCCGAGGTCGTGTCCATCCGGGAACGCCGTTTCTGCCGGGTGGAAGAACTGATTACGGGACCCGGCCAAACCATCCTTGCCAACGACGAACTGATTCTGGGTTTCGAATTGGACCGACTGAAATCCCGCGACGGTCAGGTTTTTTCCAAGGTCGGCCGCCGCCGGGGCGTCAGTGTGGCCAGACTGAACGTGGCCGTGTGCCTGGATCCGGCTTTTTCCGACTGCAGGGTGGTATTGGGCGCTTGTTTTCCTTCCCCTCGCCGACTGAACGACGTCGAAGAGCTGCTTGCCAACGGCGTGGCGGGGGATGCGCTCTGGAGGGAAGCCGGGCGCAAAGCAACGGATCTTTTCCAAGACGTTTGCGGATGGCGCTCTTCCGCGGCATACAAAGTACAGGCCATAGCGAGGGTTACCGGCCGTACGCTGGCCCTGGCCTGGGAACGGGTGGCAAGAGGCGCATGAGTATCGGACAGAATCGGTACAGGGTTGGGGCCCTGGCGCGGGTGAAAGGGGAAACGCGTTTCGGCGCGGACCTGGGCAAGACCGGCGACCTGCACCTTGCCTGTGTTCGCGTTCAACAGGCGCCGTCCAGGCTGATCGGAGTCGACTCGATCCGCGCCATGGCCCTGCCCGGCGTGGTTCGGGTGTTCACGGCCGAGGACGTCCCCGGCGCCCATCGATTGGGGATTATCCCCATCACAAAGGACCAGGAGTTCCTCGCCCGCGACATCGTGCGTCACGCCGGACAGGCCGTGGCCCTGGTGGCGGCCGAGACCGGAGAATCCGCTTTAGCGGGGGCCCTGGCGGTCAAGGTAAGCCTGGAGCCGCTGCCCGGCGTATTCGATCCGGAAGAAGCGCTTTCCGAGGACGCGCCTTTGGTGCATCCCGATCACTCGACAAGCAACCTGCTCACCGAACGTGTCGTGTCGAGAGGTGATGCCGAAGCGGCCCTGGCCGACTCCGCCGTCGTGGTAGAGGCTGAGTACTCCACCGGCGTATTGGAACACGCCGCCCTCGAGCCCGAGGGTGGCCGGGCGGAGTACAGGGACGGGCGGGTGATCGTCTGGGCCTGCACCCAGAATCCTCACTATGACCGGGAGGATCTGGCGTTGTTCCTCGGGGTGGAGGTCGAGAGGATACGGGTGGTGCAGGCGGAAACCGGGGGCGGGTTCGGCGGAAAGCTGGACCTGTCCGTGCAGCCTTTTCTTGCTCTGGCTGCGTGGCATCTCCACAGACCTGTTCGCATGTGCTTCACAAGAGAAGAGTCTTTTATCGCCACGGCCAAGCGACACCCGTTTCGCATGCGCTTCATTACCGGAGCGGACGACCGGGGCCGACTTACCGCCGTGAGAGCGGACATGCTGTCGGACACGGGGGCTTTTGCATCGTATGGGTCGGCCGTGAATGCGAGGGCCGCGGTTCACGCCACG
>JACQYL010000059.1 GCA_016208165.1 Deltaproteobacteria bacterium | reverse complement strand
AACCTGTCCAATCCCAGCGGCCTTACGCTGACTCCGGAATCCTGGTCCGGTGAGGCGCTGTCCCGGATATCGCCGGAGGAGGCTCATGCCTTGTGGGATACGGGGGAGGCGGTCTTCGTGGATGCCCGTCCGGAGTACTTTTTCGAGGAAGAACACATCGAAAAGGCCCTGAACATTCCCATGACCATCTTCGATATTGCGTACATGATGGGGTTGAGTCAGGTGGATCCCGAGAAGCCGATCGTGGTGTACGGGAGCACCGTCAGTCGTCTGTACGACGACTCGGTCGCCCGGCAGTTGATCCTGCGGGGCCATACGAACGTAAAACTACTGAAGGGCGGGCTGTCCGCCTGGAAGAAAAACGGTTTCGCGGTGACATCGTGAACAGAGTCCGTGCATTCATACTTTCTTGCGTATCCAGCGAATACCTCGCACTGGTTCTGCGGATGTACATCGGAATCGTATTCGTGTACGCGAGCATGAGCAAGATTCCCTATCCGGCGGGGTTCGCTGAAAATCTGGCGGCGTATCGCCTGTTTCCCTATTGGTCCGTCAATGTTCTCGCCGTGGTGCTTCCCTGGCTCGAACTGATCGTAGGGCTTTTTCTTATTATCGGTCTCAGAATCCGGGCGGCGGCGTTCATTACGGGGGCCATGCTCGCGGGGTTCGCGGTCGCCATCACGATCAACATTTTTCGGGGGGCCAAAATCAGTTGCGGCTGTTTTGACGTGGTGGGGTCCGACATTGGCTGGTGGGAAGTCTTTCGGGATCTGTCCTGGCTGGCTATGGTCGTACAAGTGTACTTTTTCGACCGCTTCGATTTGCTCCGCATGGGAGGAACGATCTTCCGGAGAAAATCGGAAGACTCGGCTCCCGCCATAAGTTAAGGAAGGCAGAGATGAACCTACGAACTTCGAATCGGTCGATGCTGCTGTTGATATGCTTCGTATGCGCTTTTGCCCTTTCATGTGATTCCCACGAGAGATTGGCGGGTACGTACGAGGCTCGGGTACCGGAGTCTTCCACCCAAGACGGAGCATACTTCGAGCTGAAAGAAGGCGGCGCCGGGTTGTGGGTGTCCGGCGACCAGGAAGTTGAATTCAAATGGGAAGCAAGGAACGCTGAGCTGAGGCTGAATACTCGAGGCGGCGGAGTTCTGGTCGGCCGGATCAAGGGAGATCTCATCGAGATCAAGTTGCCCGGCGCCAAGGTAATGGTGTTCAAGAAGAAGGGATAAATGGGGTTCCCGGCGAGCCCGACCATCCGCCGGTCGCCCATCCGCTTACGCCGAATCCTTCCTCGGGATCGGGCTTCGCGCCCGCTCATCCGCTGTTTCCATCGATGCCAATGCCTACGGCCGATATCCTTCGCGGTTTTCGTTTCCCACATTTCCTGTTACGTTGCCGTAAGTGAAAAACGCCGGCTTAATACCCGGTCGATCAAACTAGTATTGCAGCGAACGAGCATCAGGAACAACATACCCTCACTCGAAACGGGGTCGTCGGAAATGCCGGAGCGGCCGCTTCAGCAGAGCGTACCGGAGGTTGTGGAAAACTTGTCGGATGAAAACCTTTCAGGGAGAAGTTGCTCCTCCTGACGGAAGCCTTTATGGGTCGAGGCGTTTCCGCTGACCGGCTCACACTGTTTATCAGCGCCGTTGGAGACGCCGTTCTGGCTAAGTTCGTCGAACTGGGCGTACACGAGCTGGGGCCTCCGCCGGCGAAGTTCTGCTTCATGGTGATGGGGAGCGCCAGCAGGAGCGAGCAGACACTCGAGTCCGACCAGGACAACGCCATCATCGTCGAGGACGTCCCGGACGAGCAGGCCGACGAGGCCCTGGGCTATTTTCTGAATCTGGGGGAAAAAGTCTGTGGATGGCTGGATCGGGCGGGCTATGAGTATTGCAGAGGCGGTTTCATGGCGCAATCGCCCCAATGGCGCCGGCCTCTTTCCGATTGGAAGACCTACTTTTCGGACTGGATTTTCTCCTTCGAACCCGAACTGCAGGTGCGGTTCGGCACGTTCTTCGATTTCAGATGCGCCTACGGAGAGAAATCCCTGACGAAGGAACTACGCTCGCATGTGTTTCAGCTTTTGGAGAGGTCTCTCGGATTCTTTCGTCATCTCTCCGAGATCGCCACGCGATACACGATCCCCCTCGGTTTTTTCGGGAACGTCCTCGTGGAATCCAAGGGTGGTCATCGGGGGGAGCTGAACGTCAAAACGGCCATGGAGCCGCTGATTTTCATGATCCGGTTCTACGCGTTCAAACACGGCATGGAAGCGATACGCACCGCTGAGAGACTCAACCTCCTTGTGGAGCGCGGCCTGTTCAGTGAAACGAAACGGGACGGACTGCTGCAAGCTTACAACTTCCTGACGCGCGCCCGGATCGAGAGGGAAATCCGAACCCTTCGGGAGCAAGGGGAAGGCTCGAGTCTTCACATCCGTCCGAAGGAACTGAGTCGCCGGGACTATGAGTCGCTCAAAGCCTCGTTGTCGGCCATCAAGAGGCTTCAAAAGGACCTGCGGGCAGAGGAATTGTAAAAACACGATGGTACTTGTTCACAGGGTCATAAGAAGCCTTTGTTTGTGAGGGGGAACCATGTTGGCCGTCATAAACAGAGAGGCGTTTCCTGGCCGTGTCACTCGTCGCTATAGGGATCGATCATGATGGATGGGTGGCCCGGACAACTTGTTGTCCGGGTCCGAGGACAGGAGGTGACTGTACGTCTTAAATCGTAAGGCTGCGTGATGCTATACGCCGGGTGGGACCTCTTGTTGCTTCGCAACGCGGACAACAAGTTGTCCGCGCTACCCCGCCAAGTTACCGCTAAATGACACGGTTAGAGGCGGATTCCATAGGGTCTGTCCGGGTCCCCGTGAAAGGATATAAACGGTGCGCGCGGCGTTTGGAGTCCGCGCGGCCATGGTCAAAACATTTGAAGGGAGTCTGAGTCCCGCCTCCGGCGGGATTTCTAAAGTTTCCCTCGGAGACTAGTATCTTATGCGCGAGTAATAGGTGTCGCGGGAGGCTTTGATCGCCTGTCCCAGAGTCTTGATGCCTTTTTCATCCAGCAGGCGGATCAACCGGATTAAGATCCTGCCCGTCGTGAGGGCGTCGCCCAACGCACTGTGGCGCTCGACCGGATCCACTCCCAACCGCGAGCCGAGCGCTTCGAGACTGTGCGCTTCCTGATTGGGATGCACCACCGCGGAAAGCATCATGGTGTCCAAAATCGGGTTGTTGAATCGGATCCCGGTGGCCTCCTCCTTCATTTGAAGGAATCGCATGTCAAATCCCACATTGTGTCCCACGAGCACCGAGTCTTCCACGAACTTCTGAAACAGCGGCAACACCCGGTCTATGGTGGGGCAACCCTTCAGCATTTCGGGCCGGATGCCGTGTATGTTCATGGCTTCCGTTCGGATGATCCTCCGGGGATCGATGAGTCGATGAAACACATCGTCCTGCAGTAAACGGGCGTTGATAATCCTGACGGCTCCGATGGAAATGATCTCGTCTCCATCCCAGGGATATAGCCCTGTCGTTTCCGTGTCGAACACCGTGTAGGCCAGTTCGGCGAGAGGGCGATCGCCATTGACCGTGTGATTTTCGGCCTGGGCGAACAGGTCGAAATCATAAAACCCGGCGCTAGGGTTTCCTCGGGAATGCGATTCGCTCCCGAGGCCGGGCACGGCGGACAAAGGGCCGGATATCGGCAGATGGAGATCGGGCGGCCCGGAATTCGCGGGCCTGCGGTCCATGTCTTCCTGACCGTGGATCTCTCCTGAGCCTGACTCCGAAGAAGCTTCGTTCAAAATGAGGACATAGCCGATTCTTTTTCGTTGCGAATCCCAGGCCGGGGCCACTTTGACGATCAACCGGCGTCCCTTTGGGCTTTCTGAAGCGAATGAACGGACCGGGTTCGTTTTCTCGAGGGACGGGCTGCTATCCAGAGTGTCGATGGCGGATATCAGCCGGTTCGAGTCCACCAGGTCAAAGATCGAGCGACCCAAGCCGACCGGGCTTTCGGCCATACTCGAGGCCGGCTCGGTTAGGTTGACGGGGGACAGCAACTCCCTGGCGCGTTCGTTGTAAAACGTAATCCTGCCCCCGTTGTTGCTCAGCAACACGCCGTCCGTCAGTTGGGCGAGGATGGCCTCGAGGACGCTCTTCTCTTCCTCGAGCCGGAATTTTCCCCGATGAACGATGCTCCTGATCCTGCGCTGAACTTCTTCAAACCGGTCCGCGCCCTGATTGATCGCGGCCGCCAGGCGCCGGATGTCCTTGGCCCCTTTGAGCGCAACTCGGTGGGAAGGGTTCACCGTGGTGATCAAATGGGTCTCTTCGGTCAATCGTCTCAGGGGTATCAGGTAGTAATGAAGCAGGGCCCCCAGGGCGAACGCCAAAGCGCAGAGGCTCAACGAGCCGATGATGAGGATTTGAGCGAAGCGGTTGATGAAAAGATGCTCGAAAAGGGCCTTTTCCGTCGGGCTCAGCGCATGCCAGAACAGCACCAGCCATACGGCGGTGAACACGGAAACAAGGATGGACAGCAGAGCCAGGGGGAAAAAGTATTTATTCTTCAAACGCATTCGGTTTTCCACAAACGCCGCACCGCGGAAAGGCCGGTATGCATCAGCCGCGCCGCGAAGCGGAGGTGCGGTTGAGCAGTAGCAGCACGATCAATAAACCCACGCCTATGATGGCGGACACACTCAGAACGGCTACGATCCCGACCACCCAGGTCAGCTTGTTGATCGCCTCGAAGGCTTCGGCCACATCCATCTCCGCGATCAACGCCCAGGTTACGTCCCACAAGTGGATTGGAGCATACGCGGACAGGACCGGATTGCCGTTGTAATCCGTAATGATTTTTTCGCCTGAGCGCCCGGCCAGGGCCTCCCGGCCGGCCTCGGTATCCACTTTTCCGGTCTCGGGATGGGCGAAGGAAGCTTTCAGCGAGCGATGGACGGGGTCCAGAAACGAGTCCGAGCGCATGAGCTTATCCTCGCCCACCAGATACGTTTCTCCCGTCCTGCCCATGCCGACGCGCTCCTGCATGATGTTGTTGATGGCCTCGATGGAAAGCTGGAGCGCAACGATCAACTCGCTATTCCCATCGAACGTCACCGGCTGAGCGATGAAGGCGGCGGGTTCGCCTCCGCTGGGAGCATACGGCTCAAAATCAGCCATCCCGAATCGGCCGGTTTCCATGACCTTCCGGACGAGTCGACCCAGGCCGGAGCCTGCATATTCGCCCTCGATCATGTTGGACCCCAGATCGGGCTCCCGGGCCACGGAATATACCACTTCGCCGCGGGGATGAATCAGCAGCAGGTCGTAGTAGGCATGCTCTTTTACAAATTGGGCGAGGAAATCCTCGATTCGGCGCCTTTTGGAAGCCTCGATCGACGAGAATCTCCGGAAGTCTTCTTCCCGGAGTTGCTCGACGAAATGGACCAGCGTGGCCATGTCGTTTTTCTTGTTTTCGAAAAAACGGACAATCTGTGCCTTTTTGATCTCCCGCAATCCCTCGAGCTGATCGAACACTTGCCTGGAAAGCGCCCCGGTGGATTTGGTGAGCGAAGCGATGCCGATCACCACAAAAGGAACCACCCCCAGGACCAGAACAGCCACCGCCAGTTTGACGCCTAACCTCATGTTCTTGAACATGCGAGGTTCCTCTATTTGTTCAGAAGGTATCCGGGGAAACCTTTTGGAAAAGGGTTCCCCGGACCCTTTCCAAAACTTTTTGAGCGGGTCGGGCCGCTCCCGTGTCCGGGCCGAAGTCAGGGGTTATCCGGAAACTGATGACGTGCCTGCGCAAGAGGCTTCCCCCGACAACCGGCGGCTTGTTTCGGCCTTGTGAATGTCGCCGGTTCCTTTCTCGACGCCGGGTTTGACCCGCAATTTCGTGCGTTGTTGCGAGAACTCCCACCATTTATGAAAAACGTCGGAGCATTTGGAGCTTTGCTTAAAATCTTGTGGATACGGATAGCAAACATACCTCGTTTTTGTGCTGTTTGAAAGGCGTGTTTTTGTGAACACGGCGGGAGCGGGTGAAAAGAAGGGAGACCTGGAGGGGCGATTCCCTGCAAGGAGCGTTACCTGTTCTCAGAGCAATAAGAAGCTTTGCATTTTTTCACGGGGTATCGGGAGAGATCTTTTGGAATCCGCAAAGAAGGACCAAAACGTTCAGGTTTTGGCAAGATATGGCGAACGTTGGGGGAGGGTCGCGACTATACCAGATGTGGCGTCTTTTCTGAATTTCACAACGCGAACACAGCCGCGAGTCTCGACGATTTCCGGAATGGCTGCCCTGCTCAATTTTTGAGCAATGTAGGGCCGGCGATTGCCCAATTTCTGCGCAGCATCCAGGTATCGACCTAAGCCAGAAATCGAAGAATCCAAGTAAAATAAACTTGTTATTGCATTTGGCACGAAAACTGCTATTTTTTAGCAGAGATACGAAGCCTTCCCCCTTCAGCGTAACCAGCCTGTAGGGGCGGTTCGCGAACCGCCCTCGCAATGGAAATTGATGCGACATAACCGCCGATCCATCCGATTGCACGGATACGATTATTCTCGAGCCGGGGTGTATTTCGTGACCATTTGCGCCTGGAACCGGGAATGTCTGTTCGGGGACGCCATGGACGGAAGAACGATATTGAACGATTTCGGCCAAAAGGTTGCAGAATCGTGGGAATGGCTGGCGATACGACACGGTTATGCGGAATTGGATGAATGGGTCATCATGCCCAATCGTTTGCACGGGATTATCGTTATTACCGACGTCTTTAAGGGCGGTTCCCGAACCGCCCCTACGAAAAACCGCAAACCCATCGGTCGGTTGGTCGGCGCCTTCAAAACGGTATCCACCAAACGCATCAACCATCTGCGCGACACTCCCGGCGTCAGAATATGGCAGCGCAATTATTACGAACACATCATCCGCGACGACGAGGAATTGAACCGCATCAGGGAATACATCGCCAATAACCCTGCGCAATGGGAAACGGATCGGGAAAATCCGAACGTCGTTGTAGGGGCTGCTTTTAAAAAGGAATTCATTGGCAGTTCATATTAGAATGGCCGAAACGATGGGTATGACCCCCAAGGAAGTGACGGCATTCGGTAAATCGCCGCAAACGATCAAAGATCGGGCGCGCTCCTTTGCTCTTGGGCGCATCGAGACCTTGAGGTGACCGCCACCGACATTGACGGAAGACGAAAGATCACTCAACCGGCGGCAAGTCGCTTGCCCAAACGGGCTGAAGCGATTGAAAAAGAATATGGATTTGGTTTGGTTGGAGGACAAAGGTATAAAAGCATGCACGTCCCCAAGAGTCACACAAATCAAAGACTTGCGGAAGAATGCTTTACCGAAATGAAGGACCAATACGTTCAGGTTTGGCAAGGAAGGTGAACTTTTCTGGGCGTCCGGGGCTATACCATATGTTGTGTATGGGCCAAGTCCCCGTGGCGTCGACATACTGGCGCCTGCGAGCGATTTTCGGGATCACCGCACTGCGCAATTCCTGGGCCATCTTCAAGTAGCGACCTCGGCCTGAGATCGAAGAATCCCTGTAAAACAAATCAGTTATTGCATTTGACAGAAAAGCTGCTTATGATTTGTAATGCAAAACACGGATATCTTCCCGCAGTTGGCAAGAGCAAGATGGAATCAAAAACCATAGAAACTCACATAAGATGACCACAAAGAGCATAATCTGACTTCAGACCACTTAAGGTTAGTAGTAAGCTCAAAGCCTGACGGATGGATTGAGAGAAATGGGGAAGAAAAGCCGATCAAAAAATAAGAAACGGAAAATAAGGAAAGCAGTAGAGCCCGATGAGCACTATTCTTACGGTCCGTTTGAGATCGCACGTTTTGGCAAACTAAATGTATTCCGAAGTAACCTAACGCCAGAAGAGTTGACCGAAGTGCAAGCCAAACTGGTCAATCGCTTTCCGATAGTTTGCCGAGAGATAGATGCCAAAATTTCAGCCATCGTCAAAAAAATTATCAAATTTGATCCGACGCTCCTGCTCCAGCGGGCCTATTGGGATATGGCTGTAAATCATCTTAATAAGCAGAGCGAAGTCGATGTAGACCACAACGCTGCTGTATCATTAAGAATGCTAGATTATGTTCAAAGTATAATTGCCTCCGCTTCTCCTAATAAAGGCAACATCGAAGACTTAACAGAAGCAGAATACACCCATCTAAGAAACTCAGTAAGTGATCTATTTGATCAGTTAAACATGGAATATCAAATGTGCCTTACTGCGTTTAAGCGTTCACGGTCATCTAATATAGATGAAGAATTTGAAGAATATCATTACAGGGCACAGCTCTATTGGTGCAACGTTCGTGGAAACCGATATTTATTCCATCAAAGAAGTCACCTACAGGATCTTCTCTCACCTCACTCAGATGTCTTGATTGAATTGTTTGGGATTACCTCTGAACAGATCATCGATGATGTTTTGAAAATTCAGCACGCGCTAACGAGAGGCCTATTCGAGGCTCTCGCTGAATGCCAAGAGTTTCAACGCGTAAGTATCGATGCTTTAGAGTCGAAAGCTTCTACCGCAGAAAAATTAGCCGAAGCTTCTCTTCCCGATTTGATGTCCAACGTGATAAAGGAAAATCGTTGGGAAAAGTGGAAGGATAGGATATTCGGAAGTTTATTGGGGTTAGATCTTTTTGACATTGAAAAAGTCACAAACCTTCCCAGTAAATTGCTCGATGAGCTTTCATGGACGCAAGGTCAGGATGTAGAGTTTCTCTCGGAAGGCAATTTCAAAGGGTGGCCACTACGTATATGGCCTATTTTTAAACGGCCCTTCATCAAGCTAGACGGACGTTACTATTGTTTTGAGTTGTACAGTTTATTAGACAATCTTTATCGAGTTTTGCAGAAGACAATTTGTCGTATCAAACCAGATTATCGCGAGGAATGGAACGAAAAACAAAAGCAGGTCTCGGAACAACTGCCTTTTAAGTATCTAAAGACCTTACTACCAAGCGCACAGGCTTATCAGTCTGTCTATTATAAATGGTATACCAGCTCCGAAAGAAAGAAAGAATGGTGCGAAACAGACGGACTCATGCTTTACGATGATTGTCTATTTGTAATTGAAGTGAAAGCAGGGGCCTTTACATATACTTCTCCTGCCTTAGACTTTCCTTCATATATTGATTCCATAAAGAACTTGGTTCTTAAGCCTGTGGAGCAAGGCAGTAGGTTCTTTAAATATTTAGAAAGTCAAGAAGAAGTCGATATTTTTGATAGTTCGCATAATAAAATTTGCAGCATTTCAAGCAAAGAATTCGAGCATAAACAAATATGTGCAGTTACACTTGATCCATTTACAGAGATAGCAGCGCAAATTCAACACTTAAGGACAATCGGGATTGATGTTGGCGAACATGCTGTTTGGTCGATATCAATTGATGACCTTCGGACTTATTCCGAAATCTTTGACAACCCACTCGTATTTTTGCATTTTGTCGAGCATAGAATGGGCGCGTTTAAATCTATCTTGATTCAGACAGATGATGAACTTGATCACTTGGGTTTGTATTTGAAGCATAATGTGTACACTCAATACGTCGATGAGTTAGATTCCGATGCACGTATCGTATGGCATGGCTATCGCTCAGACATAGATAGGTTTTTTGCTCAGAAGTTACATGATTCAAACACATTATGCACACTTAAACAAGGTATGCCAACCCGTCTCCGAGAAATAATATATTTCCTAAATGCTACCAATCTTAAGGGCCGACGCAAAGTCGCCAGTATGTTGCTAAATTATGGGCAGGATTGGCGAGATATTATTACATCTGAAATTGACAATTCTTTATCTGCACAACGACTAACTGGCAAGCCTAAACCGTTTTCCACATATGGAGAAACAAGAATTACTCTATTTAGTTGGCAGGAGGGGATTCTGAATCGTGATTTGGCGCTTGCTTTGGAACATACAAAAGCAGCAATGCTTGTAACCAATGATTCTGATCGCTTGCTTCTGGAAGTTTTTTTCGAAAACACAGGGGCAATGAAAGGCATCGATTTCAAATTCTTATCGCTAGAGTCATTAGGAGAATATGAACTGAGGAAATTGAGGCCCGTGGCTGAGACTCTCAGAAAGAATAGAATCGAAAAAGTGAAAAAGGATGGTGGAAAGATTGGTCGCAATGCTCCTTGTCCTTGTGGAAGCGGCAAGAAGTATAAAAAATGTTGCTTGATAAGCGTAAGTCAACCGCACTAGTACTTAGTTGCATAAGTCCTTATATTTCTTTTTGAGACCGACGGAATGGACGGAGCGCTTCCGCCATTCGAAAGGCGCGGCGTCCCGGTTATAAACGGCGATGAAGCGGTCAATGGCGTTGCGTACGTCTTGAGGAGAGGTGAAGTTGGCTCCCTTTATGGCCTGACGACTCAGAATGCTGAACCAGATTTCTACCTGATTGAGCCAAGAGGCGTGCGTTGGCGTAAAGTGAGGCAAAAGGGGGACGGGGTTGAATTTGCGCGTTTCCTTGTTTCATAGTCCATGATACAGAAACCTCATGCCGCGAAAAGCACGCATTGATGCGCCGGGAGGGTTGCATCACATCATCTTCCGAGGGATCGAACGGCGTTACATTTTTCGTGACGATGCCGACGGAATCCGGTTTGTCGAACGACTGGCGAAACTGCTGGGTGAAACCGCAACGCTCTGTTATGCGTGGGCTATGATCCACCAACCGAGGGAGAGAGAAACATGAGCCTGGGGTGATCGGCGGTCTGCCGAGCTTTCGGCGGGTACAGACAGATTGCTTGGGATAATGGACTGTCCGTTGAAGAATAGAAATGCACAAAATCAAACCCGTGCCCCTTTCCTACACTGCGTCGATTCTAGAACATGACCTGACTAGGAAGGGATTGGTACGTAGGGGCGGTTCGTCCTTCGACGGGGCTCAGGATCCGTGACGAACCGCCCCTAC
>JACQYL010000058.1:98459-150933 GCA_016208165.1 Deltaproteobacteria bacterium | reverse complement strand
ATGAGGGCGGCGTTGTCCCAGGTCTGCACCACCGTGGATCGAACGTTTATCTTACGGACCACCCCCCATACCCCGTTGATCTCTAGTGCGTCTCCCACCTGAATGGGTCGCTCGAACAGGAGAATGAGTCCGCTTACGAAGTTGTTGAAGATGTTCTGGAGCCCGAATCCGAGCCCGATTACCAGAGCGCCCAGGACCACGGCCATGGATGCGGTGCTGAAACCGAGCACGTTGAAGGAGAGGAGGATTCCAAAAACCCAGATCGTGTAACCTGTAATCTTGACAATGGATTCCTGCAGGCCGGACTGCAGACCGCTGTCGGCGAGGAAGCGGGTCAGAAGAAAGGAACTCGACAGCCGGGCCACTGCGTGGGTGATCAGCAGGATGACGAAGGCATAGACCAGGCTCGACAAACTCAGGCTTATGCTTCCTATGGAAACAGGCGATCTCAGGGCGTTCAGGACCTTGAACAGGAAGGAATATCCGGCGCCCCAGGCCATAAACAGACTCATCAGAAGCAATCCCATCCATGCCAAGCCGCAGAGTCGCGTCAGGAACCACTGGAGTGTCGGACTTGCAGCATGCGCCTGGACGCCGGTAAGCGCCGCCGCTTCCTTGAGCCGGCGACTCCAACCCCGAAGGGACAGGATCAGCAGGCCGGCCCAGAGGAGGACCACGGCCGTGCGGCCCCAAGACGTATACCAGTAAAGGGCAAAGGAACCATATCCCGACAACTCCAACACGATCCCCCCAATGCCGATCCCGTAACACGCGGCGGACACGAATGCTTCCAATCCGGGCGGAGTACCCTTTTGCATCAGGCCTGGTTGCCCTTCCTCTTGTTTCAGATGCATGGCAAACCGGCTGCACCAGAGCACCAAACCCACTTCCATGAGGAACCGTACGAGAACCAGGATCGTGCTCGATCCTCCGAGAAACCATTGGGCCAACAAATACGTAGTTACCAAGGCGCGCACGGAGACGAGAAACAGGCGAACCGAGGGCAGGAGCGACTGGAGGGCGCCGGGTTTCTTTTCCGAGAGGCATACCTTCACAAAGCGGAGGCCCCATTGGGTGAAGAGCCAGAGGACCAGCAGTTGAATCAGGAGACGAATAATAGGTACTCCCGGATAGAAACTTTTGGTGAGTGCGTATGAATACAGGAAGAGCGCCGCTCCCGCCAGGGGAAGGGAGTTTCCGAATACCTCCAGAGAGACCTTCCACCAGAAGTGCCTGCGGGCTCGAGGCCTATCGAGCCATTTCCCGAACAGACTCCGGACCCGCCATGCGAAGTATTGCACCAATGCGAGCAGCAGCACGAGCGGAAAAAGCAGTTCCAGTCCGGACTCGCCGATGGTCCCGAACTGTCTCGACCAGTAGTCCGGGGAACCAATCGTCCGGACTTTGCCCCCAAGATCGAGTACTTCGGATCGGATCTCGCTCAAGGCCGACAGGGTCAGGGGGCCGAACTTCCGCTGGAATAGAGCTTCCTTTCTTTCTTGCTGTATGTACCGTTCGTACTGTTTGTCCAACGCCTCGTAGGCTCGATGCACATCCTGCAACCGGGCCAGCTTGTCGGAATACAGGTTTCGAAGCTTTTCCGTGGTGCTTCGTTTCTCTTGAAGGAGTCGTGTCAGCTCGCGAAGGGGTCCCAAAAGTTTTTCCCGGCCCACGGCTTGGGGTCGCTCCGATGCGATATCCTCCAAATACCGCGAGTTCAGAGCGAGCTGTTCCTCGATTTTATTGAACGCATGATCGAATTGGTCACGTTGCTTTCTCAAGTCCGCGGACTGTCGAGATATGAGGTCCAGGGAAGCCGAGATCTCGCTTCGGATGTTCTGGAGGTCTTCGATCCGAGTGTCGTTCAGATGAAGGAGACTGCCATGAGCGGCAATTCCGGCGTTGTACCTTTCGACTTCTCGATCGATTTCCCGGGCTCTAGCTTGGAACTCTTCAAGGGTTTGTTTTAGTACCCCGAGATTGACTTTCTCGGATGCTACAGCCTGTTCGATGGAGGATGCCGGGTTTTCCGACGGCGAGGAACTTCTTCCAGCCGGAACGCCGGGCGTCTGGGCCGAAGAAAGCCCTGAACACAGAAGAGTCACTGATAGGATCAACGTTCGAAAGGCCCCGAGGGCGACCCGTCGAAGCCTATCATTCCCGAGCGGTCCCGCGATGATTTGGAAAGCTTCTATGAACATGGGTTCCTCTGGACGTGAATACTGTTTAGGGTGGGCCAAGGTAGAGCGATCGGTCTTGTTCGACATCCGCTTGAAAAGCCCTGGGCCCCTCGAGGTAGGTTGCCTTGTGATCGCTCCCGCGCTTTTTCCTCGATTTCGTTCAGTATGCCTGCAGGCATGCAAAAGGTTGCTTTGAAATCAGAGCATAGGGCGCTTCGAATCGGTATCCTGTCCATGGCAACGACCGAGATCAACCCATACGACATCAGCTCTTGTCGAAGGCGCCCCCACGTCCGGCCCCGGACGCAAACCGGGCGGCGCCGGTCTTAGCCTCAGCCATGAGCGGTTTGAGCCCTTGCCGGCCCTCATTCTTGAGGGCTTCCTCGATCGTCAGATCCCACTGCCGGTACGCGGATTCGCGATCCGTACGCATGCAGATCTGCGGAAAACCGGCGATGTCCCGAGCCAAATCCTCCGCCGCGGTTCGCGCCTCCCCTGAAGGGGTCACCCGGTTGGCCAAACCCCACTCGAGGGCTTCGCGGGAACCCACGGGCCGGCCCGTGAGGATCATGTCCAGTGCTCTGCTCAGGCCGATCAAGCGCGGCAACCGCACCGTACCGCCATCCACCAGGGGCACTCCCCAGCGACGACAGAACACTCCGAAGACGGCGTCCTCCGCCATGACGCGCATATCGCACCACAGGGCAAGCTCGAGGCCGCCCGCCACGGCAAAGCCCTCCACGGCGGCTATGACCGGCTTGGAAAGAAGCATGCGGGAAGGGCCCATCGGACCTTCGCCTTCCGGTTCGTAGATGGATTCCACGTCTCCCCGGGCCGCGCTTTTGAGGTCGTACCCCGCGCAGAACGTACCTCCGATTCCGCAAAGCACGGCCACCGAGGCGTCCGGGTCCTCGTTAAAGGCCCTAAACGCGTTTCTCAGTTCCAGGCAGGTCTGGTAATCCACCGCGTTGCGCGCTTCCGGACGGTTGATGACCACCGTGGTGACCGGTCCCGCCTTTTCAACCAGCACTCGCATAGTACCTCCCTTCCAGATGGATGGAGCATTCTGATCCGATGCTCCGGACTTTGTGGTGAGGCCCCCCTCGATACCTTATTCAAGGCGTATCCGCGAACACGTTATTCGGTCTCTTCGATGACCTTTCCTCGAGACGTAAATGAGATTCCCTGCTGGCGCTGCGCACCGATCATGACCGATTCGACGATGGGCGGATTTACCATTTTTTCCGATTTCCATTGCACAAGGAAGTTCGCTCCGGAGCCTCCGGTCTTGTCCGATTCTTTTACCACGTATCGAGTCGACGCCATTGGATCCAGGACCACCGCTTTTTCTAGATATTTCTTCAATAGACTACCGGCGGAATCATAGTAATCCACTTTCGTAATCGTTATTTGATGGTTCGGATCCACATTTCGAATACTGAGAGTGGCGGCCAAGTAGAACGGCTGCTCCTTATCGCCGCTGTAAATGTGCGAGTAGATGGGCGCGTACACGGTCTGTCCCCTGGATAAGGATAGGGTGTTCCCGGCCCATGAAGCGCCCGAGCAAAAACAGGAGATTACGGCGACGAGCAGAAATCGGCTTAAGATCACCGACGTCCTTTGGCTGGTCATGGGATGATCTCTCCTTGTGTTAAAAAATGAGGAGTTACCCTGTTGCAGAACGCCCGTTCTCGGCCGGCCCGCGAGACGAACCGGTTTCGGATCTGCGCCGGCATGACGACCAAGCAGAAGGGGCTCCCGTCCACCCCATGCAAGCACGGGGCATTTGCCCGCCTATACTACCTGCTCCGGCCCCCGCCGGCAATGCCCTCGAGAGAATGATTAATTGTTGACAGGCAAGTGAAGGTTGTCGGAGTATAGGTCTGTTGTGGCGTTTCCAACGAGCCGGATCCGGAAGAAAAGAGCCGAAAACCGTATACCGTTCGCGCCGAGTATTCCGCTGCACGTCACAAACGGATAGATACCGTAAGCGGCCGTTCTTCTCAAGGCTCATACTGCGCGGGTCCGTTATTTTGCTTCTGGGTCGCTCCATGGACGATGTCCCGATCCACCTTATGCCGAGGAATGTTTCACCATCTGAATCGAGTTAGGCAAGAACCAATACACTGTCGCAGCCGAAAGGGGTCCAAGGTGTCCGAAGCATACGACTTCGATTTCATTGTGATCGGTTCGGGATTCGGTGGCAGCGTATCCGCCATGAGGCTTTCCGAAAAGGGCTATTCCGTGTGCGTGCTCGAGCGAGGGCGGCGGTACCGTGCGGAAGATTTTCCCAAGACGAACTGGAACCTCCGAAGGTTTCTCTGGGCGCCCAAAATGAAACTTCTGGGGATTCAGGTCATTACTCTCTTCAAGAACATTCTGATTCTGAGCGGGAGCGGTGTCGGCGGGGGCAGCCTGAATTATGGAAACGTACTGATGGAGCCCGGAGACGCGTTCTACAACGCCGAAAGCTGGAAAGGTCTTCGGAATTGGAAAGAGACGTTGGCGCCCTGTTACGCCGAGGCCAAACGAATGCTGGGCGTGGTAAAGAACCCAAGATCCACCGTTGCCGACGAGACATTGCTCGATGTCGCCCGCGGGATGGGACGCGACCGCACGTTCAGAATGCTCGACGTGGGGGTCTTTTTCGGGGAGCCGGAGAAAACAGTACCGGATCCGTACTTCGGCGGAGGCGGCCCCGACCGCGCGGGATGCAACTTCTGCGGAGGATGCATGGTCGGGTGCCGGTACAACGCCAAGAACACCCTGGACAAGAACTATCTTCATTTTGCCGAAAAAAACGGAACCAAGATCGTTCCGGATGCGCAGGTCTATGACATCCTGCCCATACAAGAAGGAAAAGAGGGTTATACGGTTCTTTTTCAGGACCCTTCGGCCTGGCTGACGAAGAGTAAGCGCCGCCTCACGGCTCGGTCCGTGGTGGTGGCCGCCGGCGCTCTGGGCACGGTGGACCTGCTTCTGCGGTGCAAGGAAATCAACCGGTCCCTTCCAAAGCTATCGGCCCAATTGGGCCGCAACGCCCGCACCAACAGCGAAACCCTCCTGGGCGTCACCACCAGAGACAAGAGTATTAACTTTTCCGAAGGTGTGGGCATCACGTCGGGCTTTTACCCGGACGACGTCACGTATATCGAGCCCGTCCGCTATCCGGAAGGCTCGTCGTTTATGAAGCTCGTTGCCGGACCCTTGACGGAAGGCCGATCCCGGCTGACTCGAGCCGTCAAGTTCATCGCCAACATATTCCTGCACCCCTTGGATTCGTTTCATCTGATCTTTCATCTCAACTGGGCGCGGAGCAGCATCATTTTTCTGGTTATGCAAACAGTGGACACCCGGCTTCATTTCAGCATAAAGCGGAGCATGCCGCCGTTTCCCGGAGCGAAACTGGTCACCACTCCGGACAAAGGCAAACGGATTTCCGCTTACATTCAAATCGGCTACGACGTGGCCAAGCGGTTCTCCAAGAAAGTGAAGGGCATTCCCCAAAGCACCATCACGGAAGCGGTTTTGAATATTCCGGCCACGGCTCACATATTAGGGGGCTGCGTCATCGGTAAAGATCCCGCGCGCGGCGTGGTGGACGAGGATTGCCGGGTCTTCGGCTATGACAATCTGTATGTTGTGGACGGCTCCGTCATTCCCGCCAACCTCGGCGTCAATCCGAGTCTCACCATTACCGCTTTGGCGGAGCATGCGATGAAGGGCATTAAGGAGAAAGAGCAGAGCGCATGATCGGTCGAAGGGTGCACACGGGAGCAACCAAATCGGATGAAAGGGGAGAGAGGAACGTACGATCCCGGGAGTCGTGCGAGGAAACCGTGAGGATCGGCCGACCGGATGAGACTCAATCCCATCGCTCCCGTTCGATGACGCACGTCACGCCCTCATCCCGGCCTTCTCCCAGGGAGGGTGTCGATTTTGGCGTTCCTTGACCCCGACGACCTCGTAGACCATTCATGCGCGGTAGGGGCGGTTCGCGAACCGCCCCTACTCGAGGCCGGTGGTCGATTGATAGGATACCTTCGTAAGAGATTCCCAAGTCCTCCTGCCGGACTTGATCCGGCATCCGAAAGCATTTGAAATAACGGGATTCAGGCTTTCGCGCGAATGGCGAAAGAGGGCCTCCTGCGCTTCTTCTGTGTGTTTATCAGCAGAAGTAGGGTGCGCGCCGCGCACCGTCGAGTTGTCTGAAGTGGACGGCAATGCAGCGCTTTTTCAGTTTCGCCAGAAAAACCGCCGGCACGTCCGCTCGCTCATCAATCCGCACAGGCGAACCAGCACACCGATGACCGCCAGCGAGAACAACAGCCTGGCCCACAGAATCCCGGACAGATGTCCGCCCCCCACCACCATGAGCAGGGTGTCCTCGATGAGGCCGTGGCTGAGTCCCATCAACGATAGGGAGAAGAAGATGTCCCTGGGTTCGACCTGGCCCTGATGTGCTTCATGGATTGATGGAGGAGGCCTTTGGCCGCACTCCCATGAGCTTCAACACCGGTTTGAGCAGACGTTCCATGAGATCGATGATTTTGATGCGGCGAAGGAATTCCACCACGAGCATCAGCCCCGTAACAATAAGAAAGACGTACACCAGATTGCGGATTTCCCCCAGGACCCAGAACAGAATCGTTTGGCCGCCCTTCAGAGCCTCCGGTTCGACGTGCAGCAGGATATGTGCGGGGCCTTGCAGCAGTCCGGATCGGGAGTAGGCGATATGAAGCAGCCAACCCAGAACAAAGGCGCCGCTCACCCGGAAAACCAACTGAAACAGGGGCCGGGCGCCGCATTCCTGCGCGATTCTCAGCTCCCAGGGAAGGGCGTGGGCTACCAGCATCATGGTGCATAGTATCGTGGCCTGGGCCTGCGTGATGGGCGTTTTCGCCGTCAGGGCCGCCAGCACCACGAGAGCGGTGTAAAGATTGTTGAGCATGGCTGTGGCCCACACAAGACCCAGTTCGGCCGGCAGCCCGACAATCTCCATCACGGGTCCGAGGGGCAGGGCGAGGTATTGAATCACGTGCAGTTCCTGGAGGATTTTGACCAGGACGATCACGGGTATGAGGATCTTGAACAGTATAAGACAGACCCGGCCGGAGTTTCGAAGGGCGCTCCAGATCACTCCTATCCATCCCATGCGTTGAGTCCGCCGAGGTTCAACGGGATGTCGATCCTGCACGTTCCGTCCTTTGTCGACCTCGCCTGCCTTCCCGGCAGGCAAATTAAGCTTCGTGAATATTGCTGGATAGAGAGCCTGAACCGCGATCGGCTACTCGTCAAAAAAGTCAATCGGCCAGCTATGAACCGGGGGAATTCCACCGGCCGGAAGCAACCCCGGACCCCTTTCGAGCGCTCCACTTCTCCCGTGCGCCATGGTCCCTATCCGTCGGTGGGCCCTTGTCTGATCTTCCAACCGCCCGATCCGCCTTTTTCGATCTCATATCCCATGGCCTCCAGGGTCTCCAGATCGACGGGAAGTCCCCGTTTGGCCAATTGTTCCGCGATAAAATCCCGGTAGGGGCGTTGAAACGAGGACTGTCCCAGATCCGCCTTGGCCGTGGTGCGGATGGGCGTAATTTCGACCACGTGACACCTGGCGTGGCCCGGCGCATCCGGCGTGACTCGTTGAAAATCCGGATGCTGTTCGTGCTTGGCAAGGAGCGCGTTGAGGGCCGCTGTTTTCAGTGCGGGATCCGTAACGATGCGGGCGCGGCCCCGTATGACCACGCTCCTGTAGAATTGGTGAGCCCTGCAGGGCAAGCGGTCGGGATTGAATCGAACCTCGAGGTACGCCAACGGCCGGTCTACTTCAAATCCGACTTTGGGTTCGCGAAGCAGATTATCGAGCTTTTCGCCCTTGAGCGCGCAGTGAAAATAGATCCGCTTATCCATGAAAACGAAGTTGACCGGCGTGACGTAAGGATATCCTTCAGCATCCATGGTGGCCAACCGGCCGATGTTGGTGGAATCGAGAATCCGGGCGATCTCCAATGAATCCGTAATTTCACATTTGGCGCGGTGCATGTGGTTCCTTGTAGCACAGTGTTAAGGGACAGAAGCCTATGCGGCGGTCTCCAAGGCCGGCGTTACCGGGTGCAAGGAGTTTAGAGGATGTCCGGTCGGTTTTCAACGACCTAAACGACATGAAACGTTTCAGAGACGTCCGTGAGGTGTTGATATTTGGTGCATTTTCAGATGGGTGGAATTCGAGCTATGGCAAGCGCCCACGTGCGCGAACAGGACTTTCGAATGACCGGGACCAAGGGTTCGATGTCGGGAAGATGGCCGGCGCACGACGTAAACCCGATTCGGATCTCGTCCGGATGCGCTTCTTTCTCCACACCGTCCAGCATACCAAAGTCATAGAATGCGGGAAGCACCTCGACGGTCGGATTTCGCCTGCGAACGTCCTCCGCCAGGATCTCTGAATTGACAATGACGCACGAGGCATTCCCGACCATCTCGTCGAGCGTATTCACCAGGTCCGTGTTATCCCGGAACTCTTCCATCTGATTTCGTCTCCATCCCGCCAATCCAGCTCGCTTTTCGGGATGTGAAAAGCCAGATGAAGCCCGGCCGTGCTCGAGCATAAAAAGTGAGCGTGGGGGAGCCAGGTGGATGTTTTCCACGCCGTCTCGAACTCCAAGGTCTTGAACCCGAGCCCTGTCCAGCCTGCGGTAAAACACTCGCGGATTTGGTCGAGACACTCGTCCACCCGGTACTTGGGCAAAAAGGGTATCGGCAATCCCGCCGTTATTGGGTTCGTCGAAAAGGTCATCGTCGGAAGCTCCTGGAATTGGAAATCGTCGGTCCGCGGGAAAAAATAGCCTCCGGTGCGGGGAATGTCAAAGCAAAAGGCGGAAGACGGTGGAACGTTTCTCAGCAGAGGTGGATGATGCGAAAGGGTGTTGGAATCCTTCATCGGACGGAAGACAGCAGATATGATTGTACGGTCCGTCCTCACGAAGCGGACTAAAAGGGGGTTTCGATTCACCTTGACCTCAAAGACGGTTCTTCCTACACTCCCTGACCAAGAGCGCGTTTTGTCGAGCAGGGTGGAGTTGTTCGCACCAAGGCTCGATAGGCGCGCGTATTCGCCCGTCAGTGAAGGAGTGCATGAGCGCCATTGCAGGAATCATCCATACTTGGAGACTGCCGTGAAGTGTTGATATTTGTGATATTCAAGAATGAAAACCGGGCGGTCTTTCATGGCTCGAAGAGGGCCCGTGAGCGCAAGTAACGGCCGCCGGAAATCGCCTTGTGTCCCGGTGGATGCCTATATAAACCACCTCCTATGTACGGATTGCGCTTCGGGATACCTCCCAAAACATCCTCCTTCTATCCCGTGCGCTGATCAGGAAGCCATTCGCGACTTCATAAGAAAACGTCCGTCCCTTATTCCTCCGTCCTCGTGCGGCATAAAGCCGGAGCACCACTCCATCCGCCGAATATGGAATATCCGCTTTCGGCGATCCGCCGCACGAATCGACCGGACCTTCCGTCTTCACACGATGTTCGCAGATCTGTAAGACAGAATACGCGTTTCTAAATCAGCTCCATGAAATAAAGGGCTCAACTTGGATGGAAAAGTGCCGATTTTATTTCTATGGTGAAAAGTCGGTTTGGCCCAATCCGGTAACCTCAACACAGGTGAGCAAACATGTTAAGAAAAATGTCGCTGCGTTCAAAGCTGCTCTCGTTCGGAGTGGCGATTTCGATCATCCCGTTCGTAATCAGTCTGATGCTCTCCTACATTACCAACAATAAAATGAGCCGCATCGCCGCGGAAGAAGCTCTGAATATGGCCAAAACCGGCCTGAGGCACATCGTAGGCGGTATTTTTGACATGAGCGTCGCCCAGAACGATTTGGCGCAGCAAATGGTGGACAATGCTCTGAAAACGGCGCGCAATATTCTCGATGAAACCGGTGCGGTGACCTTTGCCGAGAACGATACCGCCTCCTGGAACGCGATCAATCAATTCACCAAGGACGCCACAACCGTAGATCTGCCCAAAATGCTGGTTGGGGGCCAATGGCTGGGCCAAAACACTGACATGAAGACCTCGTCCATGATCGTGGACAAAACTCGGGATCTCTCCGTAGAAACCTGCACGGTGTTTCAACGCATGAACCCCAAAGGCGATATGCTGAGGGTTTGCACCAATGTGGAAAAGCCGGACGGTACTCGCGCCATAGGCACCTATATTCCCGCGGTTAACCCAGACGGCAAACCCAATCCGGTTATTGCCACTATATTGGACGGCAACATCTATCGAGGACGCGCGTTTGTCGTGAACGCCTGGTACGTCACGGCCTACGAGCCGATTCGGGCTGAGAACGGTTCCATTGCGGGCATTCTATACGTGGGTCTCAAACAAAACACGGTGGCGAAAGGCGTTATGGCCGAGATCGGCGATACAACGATCGGGCAAACCGGATATGTCTTTGTTGTGGATTCAAAAGGCGGGTTTGTCGTGCCTGAAAAGAACGGCCGGGGGGCGTTGGAGAACGGTCTGGATGCGACGGACGCCAATGGCGGACGATATATTGAGGAAATCATCGGCAAGGCCGTAGCCGCGCCGGACAACGACATCGTTACGCACACCTACGTGTGGAACTCACCCAACGGTGGGACTAGGACCAAAATTGCATTGGCGAAATATTTTAAGCCCTGGGATTGGATCATCGTGGCCGATGCGCCCGAAGATGAGTTCATGGAAACCCAGAACAGAATCAGGGAAATCGGCCGGCAGTTCAATGTCCGATTCATCCTGATCTCGTGCTTCATCATCGCTGCGGTGATCTTTTTGTGCCTGGTTTTTGCCATGCGGATATCAAAGGCTCTGCGGACGGTGGCCGAGGGATTTACCGAGGAAACCCAACGAGTGATCGATGCCTCACAGGGCGTTTTCGCATCCAGTCGCAACTTAGCCGACAAAGCCGCCGCGCAGGCCGCTTCCATCGAAGAGACGTCAGCCTCCCTTGAAGAAATTTCCTCGATGACCAAGCAAAACGCCCAAAATGCGGCGGAGGCGGACAAATTAATGAAGGAGACCGGTCATGTCATAGACAAGGCCAATGAATCCATGACTGCGTTGACCTCATCCATGGAGGAAATTTCCAAAGCCAGTGCGGAAACGTTCAAGATCATAAAGACCATTGATGAAATCGCCTTTCAAACAAACCTCCTTGCGCTGAATGCCGCGGTGGAAGCGGCTCGAGCCGGTGAAGCCGGGGCAGGGTTCGCCGTGGTGGCCGACGAAGTGCGCAACTTGGCAATGCGCTCAGCCGAGGCGGCCAAGAGCACGGCGAACATGATCGATGGCACCGTGAAACGGGTGGAGAGCGGTTCACACATAGTGGCGGCCACCAATGAGGCGTTCAGGGGGATTTCAAGAAACGCCGGCAGAGCCGGCCATCTCGTAAGCGAAATCGCCGCCGCATCGGACGAGCAGAGCCATGGCATTACCCAGATTAAGGATGCCGTAACGGAGATGGAAGGCGTTGTGCAGGAAGTGGCCTCCATTGCCGGGGATTCGGCCGGCGCCTCCGAACGGATGAATACCCGCGCTGAACATATGGCAGGAATGGCGGACCAGCTATCGGCCCTGGTGGGCAAGGACGGCCGAACATCGCGGCAAATCAAGCCTTCCGCATCTGTAAATTCTGAAAATCGACCAGGAACGACGAAAAGGCTTCCTGCACCGGCCGGCGCAAAGGCTCCGAAATCTTTGCCAAATAAAACGACATCCGTGTCCGGCGATAAAGCAATGGACGACCCTGAGGGCTTTGAGAATTTCTAGCCTGGAGTTACCTGGGACGAGACGTAGTACGGTGGTACCTGTTCTCAGGTTCACGCGAATCCTGTGTTTCTGGGGGGAACACTGTTGGCCGATGTGAACGGAAAGGCGTTTCCTGTCCGTTTCATTCGTCGCCGCATTAGGTATCGATCATGATCGTTGGGTGGCCCGGACAAGTTGTTGTCCGGGTCCCAAGGACAGGAGGCGGCTGTACGTCTTAAACCGTAGGGCTGCTTGATGTTATACGCCGGGTTGGACCTCTTGTTGCCGCGCCACCCCGGGGAACAGGAGGTAGGGAGCGATGATTAATCGAGATTCAAATACGAATTGAAATTGACGAAGGATGGTGTAATGTGTACCTAAGATATACAAGGATTTCAACGGATCAGGAAATGGGAGGCGCTGAAATGGCCACTGAAAAGCCGAAGCAAAAATCGGAAATCACCTTCAAGTACGTTTACCAAAATGACTACAAGCCGGTTTACGTGAATGGGGTTTATGGAGGCACCTCGCCGAGGGGCGAAATTGAATTAAATTTTTTCCACGAGCGCCGGGATTTGGCGAATGAGATAACACATGACCTCGACTCATCTGGAAGACTGGGAAAAGTAATCAGAACTGACCCTAAAAATCTAAATGCCACTATGGTGCGATTCATATCCACAGGTGTAGTTATGTCTGTAGAATCAGCGAGAGAATTGAATGTTTGGCTTCAGCAGAAAATAGAAGAAGCCGAAAATTTAAAGACGATTTTGCAGCAAGCTTCTAGTCAAGAGAGGATCTAATGATGGCGAGTAACCTCTACTCAGCGAAGAATTACGATATGTATCCCTTCCTAAATGAACTACTTTATCCTGAGCGTTCCTATGATAGCCCTATAGGTGGAATGGACCAAACAACTGCAAGATTGGCAGTAAGATCGTGGAAAAATTATGCTGCTCAAATAGCTAGTTACGTAGAAAACACATTTGATGACAATTCTAAGAGATGTATTTATCAGCTATATGAGAATACTGAAACTACAAGAGAGATGCAATTACGTGAGATGCCTTATGAAGAGGCAAAGAACGAAATTCGACAGTTTTTTAATAAACATCCAAACGAAGATATTGTTCCTTCAGATATTATGTTTGAACTTAATATCGAGTATGTTTTAGTTTCCAGGATATGCGAAGAATTGAGAGAGGAAGGGGAAATTGAGTAGTATTTCTAAACAAATAGGATGCAATGAAACGACATTTCCCGATGAGGGCAAGTGTTTTCAAGCCGAAAACGTATTAATACTATGCCGAAATCCTATTGACTTCAAAACCTCCAAGGAATTTCGGACTGGTAATCACAGAATGTATATTGGTAACGCAAAAAAAAATGTTATAATAAAAATTGAGCGAACTTACAGGAAAGTTAGCAAGTGACTATCCAGTGTTTGCAAACCAATGGGTGCTCGGCATAGACAACGCAGCCATCGGTTATTTACTATCCAAGGGAACCTTTTCTTTACCTCCAACACATCCACATGTAAGCCATAATGCAAAATCACCGAATTCAAGCGGCTCCAAGACCGATCCGTCTTCTATGTACTGAATCGCTGCTTGCCAGAAGGTTTCCGTCACTTCCCGGCCAGGAACCTGTTTCCGGTACGCTGGCGTTATAGAGTAGAGTCTCAATAAGAACGCCTATGAGGGGAATACTGAGGGGAGCAATACACAGGGCAATAAAAAAGGACCTCCGATTTCTCCTCAGTCCCTGAACTTTTTGGTAGCGGGGGGAGGATTTGAACCTCCGACCTTCGGGTTATGAGCCCGACGAGCTACCTGACTGCTCCACCCCGCGGCACAATTTCTTATTAATACTTATTCCGAGCCTTCCTGTCAAGAGCATTCCTGACGTCTTATCATTTATAAAAGAGACCGTTCCCGGTTCAGGGAAGTTTAGTTCGGCGGAGGGCTAAAGTTCAGACGCGCCGGCGGACAGGGCTTCGGCAAGAAAGTCCGGCATGCGCACCATCCGTCCGTCGCGGTCCATACATACGTGCACGGTATAACCCGTGGCCAGGACCCGTTCTTTTGCATCCAACAGCCGGTAGTTGAACTGGGCGCTCACTTTGCGGAGGTTGTCCGGCCACGCTTCGATGGAAATGAGATCGTCGTAACGGATGGGTCTGCGGTATTTGCAGTAGGCTTCATGCACCGGCAGAAAGGTGCCTCGACGTTCCACTTCGGCGTAGGACAGACCCCGGGCGCGCATGTATTCGGCCCGACCGATTTCGAACCAGCGCATGTACTGGCCGTAATAAGCGAATTTCATGGCGTCCACGTCCCCGTAAAGGACGCGGACCTGCGTGCGGTGGCGCTGTGTGGTCACGGCCGCGCCACCTGTCCCATCAGTTCGTGGGCGGCTTCCACAACGTCTCCCGTGCGTGCGGCGGCCGTCTCGTCAAAGGATCTGTCCGGGTTTTCCTCGAGCAAATCCGAGCTGTCCAGCACGGCGAAGGGTACCGGCTCGCTCGTGTGGGTCCGCACGGAAATGGGCGTATTGTGATCCGTGATCAAGAGGACCCTGTAGCGCCCGAATTGCCGTAGACCCTTGATCACAGGGCCCACAACCCGCCGGTCAAAGTCTTCTATGGCGCGGATCTTGTTCTCGATGGAGCCGGAATGGGCCGCCTCGTCCGGGGCCTCGACGTGCAGATACACCAGATCCAGGTCCTTTAAACGATCCAGCGCATATTGAGCCTTTCCCTCGTAATTGGTGTCGAGGTACCCCGTGGCCCCCGGCACCTCGATGCTCTCCATGCCCGCATATACTCCGATGCCTTTCAATAGATCCACGGCCGAAATCACCCCGCCTCTGATGCCGAAGCGTTCGAAAAGGCCCGGCATGTTGGGCGCCTTGCCGGATCCCCAAAGCCAGATCGAGTTGGCCTTGAGGCCGTTTCCCGTGCGGGGGGTCGATTCGATGATCCCCCAGGATCGCCGGATGAGCTCGTTCAGGACCGGCATCCTTTCGTCGGTCAGCAGTGTACTCACCTCCTGACCGAGGAGGTCGTGGGGAGGAAAACTCGGGGCGTTTTCAGGGCCGCCTTTCCACACCATCAGATGCCTGTAGCTGACACCGGGATAGAAAGCCAACTCGCCGTTTCCCAGTTCTTTATCCAGTGCTTCGATCAACGGGCGGGCTGACGCGGATTCGATATGGCCGGCGGAATAGTCCTCCATATAGACGGCGCCTTGCCGGAAATCGAGGGTGACCAGATTGCAACGAAACGCCACTTCGTCCGGCGCCAACTCGATGCCCATGCTGGCGGCTTCCAGGGGAGCCCGTCCGGTGTGGTATTTCCTAGGGTCGTACCCCATAATGCTCAGATTGGCCACATCGCTGCCCGCTTCCATGCCCTGGGGAATGGTGCGCACCAGTCCGAGGCGGCCACGGCGGGCGATGGCGTCCATATTCGGCGTGTGCGCCGCCTGCAGCGGGGTACGGCCGGAAAGCTCCTCCAAGGGATAGTCTCCCATGCCGTCGCCCACCAGAATAACGGTTTTATGCCGGCTCATGCTTGGAATCCATTCAAAGATGATTTGGGGAGCCCCTGTGGAGCGGTTTACCCCTGTCAATGATCATTGTGGTTCCGGCTCCACGGTTTCGTCTTCATCTTCAACGCGGATCATCATGGTCTTGTTCCGGACCTCCTCGAGCCGATCGATTTCAGCCAACGCGGCTTGAACGTTTCGCTCGAGGGCCCGGTGGGTCAGCATGACAATAGGGACCGCGCCCCTGTAACGCCGGGCCTTCTGAATCACGGACGCTATGCTGATCAGACGGTTTCCGAGGATGCCTGAAATCTTGGACAGCACACCGGGGCGGTCCAGGGCGGAAAAACGGAAATAGTACCGGCTTTCTACGTCGTCCATGGGTTTAATCGGCCGCTCTTTCAGATAACTCTGCTCGAAAGCCAGGCTCGGAACCCGGCCGCTGACATTATGGGGGATGTTTCGGGCCAGTTCGATGATGTCCGCCACCACGGCGCTGGCCGTGGGCATCTCGCCTGCCCCCGCGCCGTACAACATGATATTTCCTACGGCGTCCCCCACCACGAGCAGCGCGTTGTAGGCCAGATTCACAGTGGCCAGCATGTGCTTTTCGGGAATCATGGTGGGATGAACCCGCGCCTCGATATCGCCCCCATCACACCGGCACATACCCAGTAATTTAACGCGGTATCCGAATTCCCCGGCAAGCTGAATGTCCAGTGGCGTGATGTGGCGGATGCCTTCCACGTATAACCGGCTGAAATCCACGTCCACGCCGAAGGACAACGCCGTCAGTATGGCTACTTTGTGCGCAGTGTCATGTCCGTCCACGTCGAAGGTGGGATCCGCTTCCGCGTAACCCAGGTTCTGAGCTTCCGCCAGAACGGTTTCGAAGTCGCTGCCCTCTTCGGTCATCTTGGTCAGGATGTAGTTGCACGTACCGTTGAGGATGCCCTGAATCTGGAGGATCCGGTTGGCGGCCAGGCCTTCCTTCAGAGTTCGGATGATGGGAATGCCTCCGGCCACGCTGGCTTCGAACAGGAGGTCCTTGCCGTACCGGGTCGACGCCTCGAACAGGGGTTTTCCGTCTTCCGCCAGAAGGGCTTTGTTGGCCGTGACCACGTGTTTTCCGTTCTCGAGGGCTTTCAATATAAAACGCTTGGCTGCGTCTTTGCCGCCGATGAGTTCTACGACCACGTCAATTTCCGGATCGTCCAGAATCCTCGATACATCCCCGGATAATAGGCCGGGGGGAAGGTTCAGTCCCCGGTCACGGCTGACGTCCAAATCCGCTATGGCCTTGAGGTTCAGGTTCACGCCCAGCCGATTTCGTATCCGATCGCCTTGCTCGAGCAGAATGCGAGCTACGCCGGCGCCCACGGTCCCCAGCCCGATAAGACCAACGTTGATGTCACGGCGGGTGTTGTTCATTTGCTGAATACCTTACGCAATCCCCGAATGGCCTGATTGGTTCGCTGCACGTTTTCGACCAGTGCGAAACGCACGTGATCGTCACCATATTCGCCGAATCCGCGGCCGGGAGATACGGCCACTTTGGCTTCCCGCATCAGCATCAGGGAAAATTCCACCGAGCCCATATGCAGGAACTCGTCCGGAATCTTCGCCCAGACAAACATGGTGGCTTTGGGCGATTCCACTTCCCATCCAATGCGGTTGAGACCGCCGACCAAAGCGTCTCTGCGCTCCCGATAAATGTCGACAATCTCCTTGACGCAGTCGTCCGGTCCGTCCAAGCCGATGACGGAAGCGATCTGAATGGGCTGGAAAACGCCGTAATCCAGATAGCTTTTCAGTCGAGTCAGGGCCTTGATCATCTCCACATTGCCCACGGCGAATCCCATTCGCCAGCCGGGCATGCTGTAGCTTTTGGACATGGAAAACAGCTCCACGCCCAGATCCTTGGCCCCCGGAACCTGTAGGAAACTCGGAGCCTTGTATCCGTCGAACACGAGATCCGCGTACGCGAAGTCATGGATCACCAGAATGTTGTGTTCCCTGGCGAACTCCACGATCCGTTCAAAGAAAGTCAGGTCAACGATTTCCGTGGTCGGATTGTGCGGAAACGAGATGATCAGCATTTTTGGAGCCGGCCAGGTGGTTTTGGTGGCTGTGAGCAGATCGTCGAAAAAGTCCCGTCCTCCCCCGATGGGGATGCTCCGCAGATCGCCTCCGGCAATGATCACCGAGTACGGGTGGATCGGATACGTGGGATTGGGAGCGAAGACCACATCACCCGGGGTGATAATGGCCAGAACGAGGTGCGACAGGCCTTCCTTGGCCCCGATGGTGGCAATCGCCTCGGTTTCGGGATCCAGGTCCACGTCGTACTTGCGCTTGTACCAGTTGCAGATGGCCTTTCGCAGACCGGTAATACCTCTCGATGCGGAATACCGGTGGTTGGCTCCTTTCTGGGAGGCTTCGATGAGCTTTGCCACAATGTGCTCCGGAGTGGGAATGTCCGGGTTCCCCATACCAAGGTCTATAATATCTTCGCCTGCCCGCCTCATCTGCATTTTGAGTTGGTTGACCGTAGCAAATACATACGGTGGGAGGCGTTTCATTCGCCTGAATTCTTCCATGACGCGTTCCTTCCAAAGCTTGAGATGAATCACGTATTTTATACAATTCGCCGGCGTCCGTCAAAAAAAATCATCGGGGGGAACTTTCTTGAGGCCTGTCATTCGATGACCCTCATCTGTTTCCATTGGCCTTGTCTGTAGCGCCACCAGAATATCAGGGCCAGGGCGAATGCATAAGCCGTAGCGAACGCCCAGGCCGCATAGAGGCCGGCATCGAGAAAGCGTATGCAGATGAACACCGGGATGATCATGACCCCCAGGGACAATACCGCCGAGGCCTCCATGACGAAGCGGGTGTCTCCGGCCCCCTGCAGCGCGCCGGCGTACACCAGATTCATGGCGTCCAGCACGCAATACAAGGCCACAAACCGCAAGAGCGCCACGCCCAGGCGGACCAAGGTCGACATTTCGGCCTGATCCCGGCCTCCGCTCACAAAGGGGCGCAGCAGTGTTTCCGGAATAAGCAGAAACAACAGGGCGACAAACGCCATGTACGCCGTCGTGATATGGATCGTGCTCGTGGCGGCTTCTTCACCCGCCTCGGGCTTACGGGCGCCGATGGCCTGTCCCACAAGTGTACTGACGCCGATGGAAAAGCCGATCATGGGCATGAAGGCCAGCGTATTGATGGCGAAAACAATATTGGTGGCCGCCAGTTCCACGGTGCCGAGGCGACCGATCATGAACACAAAGAACGTGAATGCGAATACGTCCATAAAGAACTGGATCCCTTTGGGGATTCCGAATTTCATCAATCGCAAAAACAGCTTTCCGTCGAACGAGCGGTTTCGCCAAACGCCGAAGGCGGCGTCGTGTTTTTGTGTAAAAATCAGACGCACGTACAAAAGGAACATCAAAGCCTGGCCCGCTACGGTGGCGATGCCCGCTCCGGCAATACCCATTTCCGGAAATCCCCAGACACCGTTGATCAGCGCATAGTCCAATGGAATATTGAGGGCCGCGCCCACGGCGTTCACGGCCATGACCGTGCGCGTGAGTCCGCGCCCCGAGTAGAAGCAGGCGAGGGTCCATTCCAACAACAGGAAGATGGAACCCAAAGTAAGGATCTGAAAATAAACGATTTCCAGCTTCCTGACCTCGGGAGGATGTCCAACCAGATCAAACAGCGGGCCGGCTAGAGCGGCCGCAATCCCAAGCAAAACGCCGGAAGCCAGCGAGAAATAGACGGCCTGCCAAAGCGCCGCTCCCAACCGGTTGTAGGCGCCCGAGCCCGTGTACTGAGCGACGAACGTATTGGTATAGCCGGCGACCCCTAGAAAAAAAGAGACGAGCGCGAAGGAGGCGATGCCCGCCGGCATGGAAGCCGCGATGGTGTCCACCGAGTAGTTGGCGAGGAACACCCGATCCGTGAAATGCATAAGCGTCAGGGAGCCCATGCTGGCCACCATAGGCAGGCTGATGGCAAACACATCTCTGTACCCGTTGGGCGAATCCCAGCGTTTCAACATCGCTAATCCGTTGGCTCGAGTTTGGTTGGAAATCGGAAGCGGACTCCGACGGCGGGAACATGCCTACATCGAGGTCAACATCCGGTCTGACCGGAAGGTGCTCCGGGAGCGTATCCTTTCGCGGGTTATACTAATTCCGAATTGACATATAGCATGCCTTTAATTCAGTTCTTCTATGCTCTCGACAAGCTCGGAATATAAGACAGCGGGAGATGAAGAAAAGATGAAAAAAAGATTCGTTCCGGTTGCAGCAGGAAGGAGGGTAGGGGCGTATGGCCATACGCCCCTATGACTAAGAAACCTCATGACGTCATTTGCTTTTTCCGGTCTTCCTACTGCCCCCCTTGCTCATTCGCCAATGATCTTGACAAGGACCCATTTCTTTCGGCCTCCGTCGAATTCCCCGTAGAAAATGCGTTCCCATGTTCCGAAATCCAGTCTTCCCCGGTGACGGCAACGACCACTTCGCGGCCCATGATCGAGCGCTTGAGGTGAGCGCCGCCGTTTTCCTCTCCGGTCTGGTTGTGCTTGTACTGCCTGACCGGTTCATGTGGGGCCAGCTTTTCCAGCCAATGTTCGAAGTCATCGTGAAGGCCGGATTCGTTGTCGTTGATGAACACGGAAGCAGTGATGTGCATGGCGTTTACCAGGCACAACCCCTCCTGGATTCCCGACTCCTCGAGACACTCTTCAACTTGCGGCGTAATATGAACAAAGGCTGTTCGAGTGGGGACATTCAACCAGAATTCCTTGCGATAGCTTTTCATCTGCATTCTCCTTTGCACTTGGGAAAACGGTCCCGATAAGAACCAAGTGTAGCAGATGTGACCCTTGATTCTCAAGCGGGTGCGACTCCTCTGGTTGCGTTCATTGCCGCATATATGAGATCAAGCGAATCCCCAGCATGGAATACTGTAGAATACGGTGTGGACCGGCAAGAATACAATATTCACCCGATTCGCCCATTCAAGAGCTGCTGATAGCCTCAGAGTATCCTTGAGCGCCCGGGTTCAACGGCTGCCGTGGGATCCGCAGGATTCGCTTGGACTCGATCAGAATAGCGGTGTTTGGAGCGGGGGACCCCGGTTGTGGTCGATGGAAACCCTCGCTGTGATGGAAACACGCAAGTTTCCATCTCTGAGCAGCAAGTAGAGGGAATTGATTAAACCGAGAAGAGCACAGGGGAGAGATCTATGAAATCACTTCAGTCATCAAGAATGGTTGTGATGTTCCTGGCTATAACCTTGCTTGCGGCAGGCGTGCTCGCGATCCAATCTGGAGGCGACCGCGCGGGTGCGCAGGAGAAGCCGTCCGGGGCGGCGAAAACGGAGGTGAGTATGCCCCTGCTCGACCCCGCGGATACCGTGCTGCTCTTGCTCGATCACCAGACCGGCCTGTTTCAGACCGTCAAGGACATCAGCGTGGCGGAATTGCGAACCAACACCGTAATCCTGATGAAAGCGGCCAAGCTCATGAAGGTCCCTGTTATCACGACCGCATCCGTACCGGATGGGCCGAATGGTCCCTTAATGGAGGAGATCCGGCAATACGCACCCGATGCGATCTACGTGCCGCGCAAAGGCGAAATCAGCGCCTGGGACAACGAAGATTTCATAAAAACCGTACGCAACACCGGCAGGAAAACACTGATCATTGCCGGCGTGTGGACCAGCGTTTGCGTTGCCTTCCCGGCTCTTCAGGCGAAGGCGGATGGCTATGAGGTTTACGCGGTGATGGATGCTTCCGGCGACCCGAGTGAGATGGCATCCAGAACAACGCTGGCGCGTCTGACCCAGGCCGGGGTTATCCCGGTCAGTACAAACGTGGTGTTTTGTGAACTGCAACGCACTTGGAATCGGCCTGACGCTGCGGATTTTGCCGAACTGTATGCCGCCTATGCTCCGAACTACCGGGCCGTGATGGAGAGCTTCGGAAAAGCGCAAGCAGCCCTCAAGGGAGAGAAGAAGTAGGAGCATCGCCGGAAGCCAATGCGTCCGGAAGGCATTTGTAAGCGGCCGAGGCGTTTGTCTCAGGTTGCGCCTCCGCCAAGAGAGAACGAACGTCATTCTCCAGTCTGCTTAGATGGTTCGGTTTCTAGTTTGGTTGTGAATGCCTTGAATGGAAGGAGGTGGCTCCAGAGCATGGATGGCAACTGCACAAGGAGAGATTTTCTGAAGCTGGCGGCGGTGACAACGGCCTATTCGTTGAGTGGTGGAGGCATGATCGCTCATGCAAGGTTGGAGAAGAACAACGTTGCCGACCGGGTGATTACGAATGCACGCGTCGCGACGATGGACCCAAGAAACCCATCAGCATCTGCGATAGCAATAAAAGACGGCCTCTTTCTGGCTGTGGGTTCCGATGACGAGGCGATGGCGCACAGGGGAATCGGAACAGAGGTGATCGATGCCGGCCGGGGGACCGTCATCCCCGGCCTTAATGACTCACATACCCATGTCATCCGTGGGGGTCTGAACTACAATTTGGAGCTGAGGTGGGATGGCGTTCCTTCCCTCGCCGATGCGTTGCGGATGCTCCGAGAGCAGGCGAAACGCACCCCACCTCCTCAGTGGGTGCGCGTTATCGGTGGGTGGTCGGAATTCCAGTTCGCCGAACAGCGGATGCCTACGCTCCAAGAGATCAATACCGCTGCGCCTGACACTCCCGTATTTGTGCTGCTGCTTTATGCCCGTGCACTACTCAATCAAGCGGCTCTCCGAGCCCTCGGTTTTACTAAAGATACGCCGAATCCTCCGGGCGGCCTCATCGAGCGTGACGGGAAGGGTATCCCCACGGGCATGCTGATTGCCGAGCCCAACGCGTTTATTCTCTATTCGACGATCGCAAAAGCGCCGCGACTTTCCTATGAAGACCAGCTCAACTCGAGCCGTCAGTTTATGCGCGAGTTAAACCGGCTCGGCGTGACGAGTGTTATCGATGCAGGCGGAGGGGGACAGAATTACCCAGAGGATTACAGGGTGATCGAAGATCTCGCAAAGAGCGGCCACCTCACCCTGCGGTTTGCTTATAACCTCTTTGCACAGAAGCCCTCGAACGAGCTGCAAGACTTTGCCCGATGGATCAAAATGACGGGCCCTGGAAGGGGGAACGATTTCCTGCGCATGAACGGGGGCGGCGAAAACCTCGTCTGGTCCGCGGCGGACTTCGAGAACTTCCTTGAGCCTCGCCCCGACCTCTCCCCTGTCATGGAAAACGAATTGAAAGCCGTGGTCGGGTTGCTCGCTGAAAATCGGTGGCCCTTCCGCATCCACGCAACGTACAACGAATCCATTTCACGCTTTCTGCGGATCTTCGAAGAGGTCAACAAGGAAGTTCCTTTCAACGGTATGCGCTGGTTCATCGACCACGCAGAAACGATTACCTCCCAGAACATCGAGCGCGTGCGCGCATTGGGCGGCGGCATCGCCATTCAGCACCGTATGGCGTTTCAGGGAGAATATTTTATCGGGCGTTACGGCGCACAAGCCGCCGAGCATACGCCCCCCGTTAAGAGGATGCTCGAAATGGGAGTGCCTGTCGGCGGCGGTACCGACGCCACCCGCGTTGCCAGTTACAACCCGTGGGTAAGCCTCTATTGGCTTGTTGCAGGCAGGACGGTCGGCGGAACGCCGCTCTATCCCGAACTAAATCGTCTCAGCCGAACGGAGGCGCTGAGGCTCTGGACCGCAGGCAGTAGCTGGTTCTCAGGCGAGGAAGGGAAGAAAGGGATGATCGCGCCGGGAAAGTTCGCCGACCTGGCGATTCTCTCTGACGACTACTTCTCGGTGGAGGAAGAACGAATAAAGCGCATTGAATCCGTTTTAACCATCGTCGATGGCAAAATCGTCTACGCGACGGGTGATTTTGGCCGCTTGGCTCCGCCGCTTCTTTCTGTAAGCCCTGATTGGTCCCCGGTTAACGAGTATGGCGGGTATCACCGCTCTGCCGCTCCTCTTTCATCGAGCGTTTCATCTTGTTCTTGCGCTCACCCACACGAGGGTCATGGCTATCCACTCGTGCTCGGTTCATCCGGAGAATTATGGAGAATGGGCTGTGATTGCTTCGTATTGTGAGTATGGGTTGGAAGTGGTCAGAGAGATGGAGCACACGCTCGATACGGCGCTGCTGAACAAACGCACCGCAGCGAACCGCCTCTAAGATCCGCTGTGGCGGGGTGCGACGATGGGACTCACGTTTCCCGCTCCACCTCGTCCCCTCGGAAGGCGCCGATGGTCGTCCCGGCCGAGAGGAAAATAAGAGCCGACACGCGTCGCTCACGAGCCTTCGAAAAAGTCCGGGGAAGTTCTTTTACCAGAAGCTTCCCCGGGCTGTTCCATAGGATTCCGTTATCTTATTGCGACAACAGGTTCATTCCACGGGCGTTCACTGAACCACAGGCGGCGTATCGCATCCCTGGTACGTAATGGTTGTGGTTGCCTGACTCGCGCACGTAAAGACGATCTGGCCCCCCGTAGGATAGTTGCAGTTCTGCGCCAGGTCCACCGTCATATCCGTGATCGTCAGACTGGTGTTGCCGAAGGTGCTCGTGGTCTGGGACGAAGTATTCACCGTCAGGATGTCGTTGAGCACCACAAACGTGAGTTCCGCCTGGGTAAGGTGGGATCCGGTTGTGCCTGTGATGGTCATGTCGGTCGTCACGTTGGCCGTGCTCTGGGCGTCAGACAATTCGGCGTCAATCGACGCGGTTCCGTTCAGGGAAACCTCGGCGGAGCCGAAGTTGGTGAAGGTCAGATCAGCGGCTATTTTCTGCAACTGGTTATTACTGGCGGCCGCCGTACCGGTTGCCGAAGCCGAGCCGTTGATGGCGTTGCCCATAACCGTCAGTCCGTTGGACGTGAAGGTGGCCGTAAAGGGGATATTATCCATGGAAGTGGCGTCCAGATCAAAGACCAGCGACCCCCCTCCGGCAAGCAACTGGGTTGCTCCCTGCTGTATGCTGGAAGAAAGGAGGTTTACCTGTCCGGAGAGTTGAACTTGCGTTCCCGTAATGTCTCCCGCAACGGTTATGTCCACGTTGCCTGTCGCCGTGCCATTGACCGCCCCTTCGGCGGCGCCGATATCCAGATTATTGATCGTTAGGGCAAAGTCTCCCTTGACGCCAATGTCGGTCAGACTGCCTAAATCGATATCGAGATTGTCGAGTTGTATGACCGCTGAACCGGAAACCGTCAGGTCCCCCAAAGTGCAGCCGGTTACGAAGTCGAGCGTGATGGTCATGCTCGAGGGAATATTAAGCAGGTTAAGGGGCGGATCGAAGGTCACCGTGGGACACGTACCGGCGCCGCCCAGAATTCCCTGCACAAGGGTGCTCAGAGCGTCCAGAAGAGCGCTTGCCGGTGTTTCCCCGCCCACGCTGTACAGTGTACTGAGAGTAGCCGATATATCCTGAGCCTCCTCGGGTCCCACGTCGCAATCGCTGATACCGTTCGTGACGTCCGGTGCGGTGAAGCTCTTTGTCAAGGTCCAGGCCTCTGAACCGTTCTGACCCGACTCTATGGTGGCGCCTACGGTGCCGTCCTGGTTGAACGTCATGGTGAGGTTGCTGGCGCCGTGAATGTAGTCGGTGACTTGAACCCCGTCCGTGTAGTCGTTATCCAGAAACACATAATACGTCGCCAGATCCTTGGTGAAGATGGCGATCATGGATTTGGCGGTGTAGAACTGCAAGTAACAGCTGACGGCGTCGGCCGTGGGCCGGAACGTGCTGCTCATGGTAGCGGGAGACTGATAAATGCCGTCGCCTACGTGTCCAGTATCCGGAGAAGTGAAAGATCGGCTCAGGATCAGCGATCGCTGGGGTTGGCCCGGCAGGGTCAAGGTTCCCGTTGCGGACGAATCGCCGCTGAACGTCAACTGGAGATGTTTGTTTGCGTTGTCGAGTCCTGCGATATCCACTCCGTCGCGGTGATCCGGATCCAGAAATACGTGAAAATCATCGCCCTGCGGGGTGAGAATCACTAAAATCGAGTGTGTGGTGTATGTCTGGATATAGCCGGCCAGCGATTGGCCGGCATCCTCGGTGAACCAGATACCGTCCACCTCTGCCGCCAGACCAGCCGTGCAAAACAGAAAGACTATGGAAATGGTCGAGAAAACCAGAAACGCTTTTCGCCTCATAGCCTTGACTCCTTCTTGTCGTAATGGTTGGGTGTAGATCAAAAATCGAACGCTCTCCAAGGAAGGCCGGTCGCGGAATGTCTCTGAACGGGCTGGCCGTTCAATGCGTCTTCGGGTGCGAAATGCGCCTTCCGTCCCTCCCGCACTCTTGTTTCATGGAGTAGCCTGTCCACTCGGTCCGTTCCGCGGAAGAATCCCACTGTCGTACGCAAATCCGTATACAGGGCGGGTTGTTGTTCTCTATCTAATAGCATAGTGTATCCGCTAAACTCCCTCAAGTCTTTTCTTGGGGAGATCCGGCCTGTTCTCTCAACCGGCGGTACCGGAAACAGTCCGTCACATGATCGTTCACCATGCCCACGGCCTGCATGAACGCATAACAGATGGTGGGGCCTACGAAGGTAAATCCTCGTTTTTTGAGGTCCCGGCTCATAGCCGAGGATTCGTCGGTGCTTGCGGGGATCTGATCCGGGCGGTCCCAGGCGTTCTGGATGGGGGTTCCCTGAACGAATTGCCAGATGTACCGGTCGAAACTTCCAAAGCTCTCCTGAACCTCGAGAAAGGCCCGGGCGTTCCGAATCGCCGACGTTATTTTTCTCCGGTTTCGGATGATTCCCGGATTGGCAAGAAGCGATTCGATTTTCTCTGTGTCGTATCGGGCAATATCTTCCACGATCCAGTGGTCGAACGCATTGCGATAGTTTTCCCGTTTCCTTAAAATCGTCAACCAACTCAATCCTGCCTGGGCGCCTTCCAGTATAAGCATTTCGAAGAGCTTTCGATCCTCGTGCCGGGGCGTCCCCCATTCCTTGTCGTGGTATTCGATATACAGCGGATCCGTGTCGGCCCAGGCGCATCGTCTGATCATGTGTCCCTCCGTATTTACACGGTCAGGCGCTTCTGTTCTTCGCTGCGGATCTCGCGCCGGAGCAGTTTTCCTACTTTGGACTTGGGAAGCATGTCCCTGAACTCGATGTATTGAGGTACTTTGTAGGAAGGTAGTCGTTGCCGGGTCCATTTCATAAGGTCGTAACCCGTTATTCCTTTTATGTCTTTTTTCAAAACCACAAACGCTTTTATGCGTTCGCCGAGCTTTTCGTCCGGTATGCCCACCACACACGAGCTGATCACGGCCGGATGCTCCTGGAGCACCGCTTCGATTTCGCTGGCGCTTACCCGATATCCTTTGTGCTTGATGGTGTCCACCGTGCGATCCACGAAGTACAGATATCCGTTTTCATCCTGCCGGACGATGTCACCCGTACGGTACCAATTGCGTTCGCCGATACGGACGAAGGACGATTGGGTTTCCTCGGGCTTATTCCAGTAGGAACTCACCATCTTGTCCGAGGATACCAGAAGTTCCCCAGGGTCGCCCGGAGTCACGCGATCGAGGCTCACAGCATCCACGATGAGGATTTTCTTGCTTGGAAGGGGCAGGCCCATGGCTCCCGAGGGGTTTTCGACTCCGGTCGGGCACATGGCCACGCCTCCGACGGTTTCGGTGGCCCCGTAGCCCTGATAGACCTGCCGGTCGAGGGTGGACCGCCATCGTTTTCCCACTTCGGCGGGAAGCACGTCTCCTGCGCTGAAGCAGTATTCGAGGGAGGTCAGATCATACTGGTCCAAGCGATCATGCTCGAGGATCATGCGGTACAGCGCGGGTACTCCGATGAACGTTTTGGCGCCGGAACGTTGTATGGCGTCGAGGATGCCGTCTATGTTGACCTTCGGAGCCACGATGAGCGTTCCGCCCACGAGTAGCGTTCCCAGGCCGCATGCCTGGCCCAGTATATGAAAGAGGGGGGCGGCGCACATGATAACGTTGTCTTCTTTTTTGAACAGTCCCTCACAAACGGCCAGTTGTTCGAGAGATGCCTGCATGAACGCGTCGTGGGTGATCGGCACTCCCTTGGGGTATTTCGTGGTGCCGCCGGTGTACAGAATTTCGGCCGTGTCTTCCGGCTTCACGTCCGGAAGCGATGCGCCGGATCCGCCTTTCTTGACGATGTTCAGAAACGAGTGGGTGTCCCGACCGGAAACGACGTTTCCGGAAGGCGCCCTGTCAAACAGCCATCCCACGGCCTTCTTGTACCACGGGAGCAAGTCCACCACTCGGGTGATCACGATCTGCTCGATGTTCGAGTCAGGCTTGATCTGTTTCACGTATCCGAAGTTCCGATCCGTGCACACAATGGCGAAGGCGCCGGTGTCATTGGCGATGTAGTCGAGATCGTACGGCGTGTAAATGGGGGTGATGGGAACGGCAACGGCTCCTGCCCTCAAGATGCCGAGCCAGGCCACTACCCACTGGATGGAATTGGGCGCGTACAGGATCACCTTATGACCTTGGCGCACTCCAAGGTCCTGCAGTCCGCCGGCAAATCTCCGGACGTAATGACCCAGCCGCTCGTACGTGTATGTGGCGCCGAGATAGATGAGGGCGGTTTTCCGGGCGTTCGTCCGGACGGACTGTTCAAATGCGTCGAGGATGGTCGGATTTTCCGGCGCTGTCATGAAATACCTTTACTTACACTCCAAAGTACGCTGATTTTACTTCGGGATTGTCCATCAGTTCCTTTCCCGTCCCTTTCAGCGTGAGCATACCGTTTTCAATAACGTAGCCCCGATCGATCATGGGCAATATGGGTCGGGCGAACTGCTCGGTGATGAGAATGGTAGCTCCTGAGGCCTCGTTGACTTTTTTTATGGATTCCACCAGCGAGTTTTGCATGGCAGGACTCAGGCCCAGCAGCGGTTCGTCGAGCAGGAGCAGGGAAGGCCGGACCACGAGAGCCATTCCGATGGCCAGCATCTGCTGCTCGCCCCCGCTCATGAACCCCGCCTTGCGGCGTCTCAATGGACCCAGAATGGGAAACAGTTCAAAAACGGAATCGATGTTGCGGTCTCGTTCCTTTCGGCTGCAGAGGTAGCCGGCGATTTTCAAGTTCTCGTGCACATCGCTTTCCCGGAAAATGGGATGACGTTCCCGGCACAGCACGATTCCCTTTTTCACCCGTTCGTGAGGAGGCATTGGAGTGACGTCTTCCCCTTTGAAAGACACCGTTCCTACCAGGGTGATTCGTTCGCCCCCCTTTCGCTGTTCCTTGATTTTCATATCGATGATCAGGCCGGAGATGGTGTTCATCAGCGTCGTTTTCCCCGCGCTGTTGGAACCGATCACGCCCACGATTTCACCTTGATCTACGTCCATGCTGAATTCGTTGATCGCGAGGGCGTTTTCATAAAAAACCATGAGGTTCCGAATCTTCAGCACGGACTTACCCCTCCGTTTCCGTACCCAGGTAGGCTTTCTTGACGGCTTCGCTGTCCATAACCGTCTGCGGCGGTCCCTCCGCTATTTTTCGGCCGAAATTAAGCACCATCACCTTATCGGCGATGCGGAACAGCTCGCGCAGGCGGTGTTCGATCATGACGATGGTTTTCCCATCGACCCGAAGTTTCTCGATGATCGGAAGGATGGAAGCCACTTCCGCCATGCTAAGCCCGGAAAACAGTTCATCGAGAATGACGAGATCCGCCCGCATAGCCAGGCACTTGCCCAGTTCGAGGCGTTTCAAATAGCCGTGGGGCAGCACTTTGGCGGCTTTGTTGATAACGTCGGAATCCCGCTCGAATCCGACTTCCTCCAGGATGTCCTTGGCAACGGCGTCCCGGTCTCCATATTTTCCGCCGGCCAGTCGTTTCACCCTAGGGGAGTAGAGGGGTACGACGAGATTCTTGAAGGCGGGCAACTGATAAAAGGGCCGCACCATCTGGAAGGTACGGACAATGCCGGCATGGGCCCTCTTGCTGGGCGACATTCGCGTAATATCCGCGCCTTGGAATACGACCCGGCCCGAATCCGGTTTCACGAATCCGGTGATCAGATTCACCAGGGTCGTTTTCCCGGAGCCGTTGGGACCGATGATCCCGAGAAGGCGGCCTTCCTGGAGGTCGAAACTCACCGAATCGATGGCTGTGACCCCACCGAATCTTTTGGTGAGTCCGGATACCGATAGAAGGGTATGGTCTTTTTCGGCTAAAGCTCTTTCCATCGTTCGAATTGGGAGTACTTCCTCTGGAGGTAATGGAATATGCCTTCAGGCAGCGCCACAATAAACACCACTAAAGACAGGGAGTAGACGATGATGCGAAGTCCTCCTATGCCCCGAAGCAGTTCGGACAGGGGCACAAGGATAAAAGAACCTAGCATCGGCCCGGCAAAAGTGCCCATGCCGCCCACCACGGCGGACGCAATGGGGAGGATCGAATAGTCCAGGGCAAACACCGGCATGCCCACAAACATATAGATGTGGGTCATGATTCCCCCGGCGAACGCGCTCATGGAGGCTCCGATGAAGAGAGCCTGGGCTTTCAACACATAAATGTTTATGCCGGAACTGATGACGGACCGGTCGTTGTCATTGATGCCCGAGAGCACGAGCCCGTAATCGGAACCCATCAGGCGGCGCAGTCCGAACAGGGCAACCCACACGGCGATCAGCGGAAGATACAGTTCAACCCAAGAATTGGGAAACGGATCCAGGCCGCTGATGCCTTCCGTGCCTCCCAGAATCTTGGTGGCCTCGATGATGCGTTCGAACATCAGGGGCAACACCAGGGTCACCATGGAGAAATAGATGCCCCGAAGCCTGAGTACCGGGACCAGCAGCAACGTACAGAACGCCCCGCCGAGGACGGCGCCGAGGGGGACCGTAATGACCGGACTCCATCCGAGGGAATGATTCAGGTATCCGGACACGTACGCGCCCGCTCCGAAAAAGAGGGCCTGCCCCAGGGACACCATGCCGCAGCGTTGCAGGAAATCCCAACTCAAAGCCAGGATGCCGAAAACGGATGCGGAGATGAGCACTCTCTGCCAGTAAGGGGGGGCAATCAGGGACAAGACGATGGCTGCAAGAATGGGCACGGCGCGGGGGGCGATCAGGTAGAGCATCTCCCTGTAGGAAGTCACGGCGAAGATATCCTCGCTGCGCGCCTTGATGCCCCGATCTATCCGTTCCTTGCGCAGTCCCATGCCTGCCTCAGATCCTTTCTTCCAGTTCTTTTTGCTTGCCGAACAGTCCGGAAGGCTTGGCCACCAGGATGATGAGAATCGCCACAAGACTGACAATCATTACCCAACTCGCCCCAAGATAGGTGGAGGTGAACATCTGAGCGTACCCGATGAGGAAGCTTGCCACCACCACTCCAACGGTGCTTCCGAGTCCTCCTACGATGCATACGGCAAGGGCGTTTACCAGAACGTCGTAGCCGCCCTCCACCGAGATGGTTCCCAGCGGGAGGATGGTCACGGCCGCTACGGCCGATAGACCCGCTCCAAAGGCCACGCTCAACGTGGCCACCCAGTCGGAGTGGATGCCGAGGGACAGAGCGGTCTGCTCCTCCTGGGCAATCCCTCGAAAAGCCAGCCCGGTTTTCGTATGATGAGTGAACACATAAAGAAAAGCGGCCAGAAGCAGGCCGATGCCCACAATGCCGAGCCGCTGATAATCCACGTACACGCCTAGGAACTCGATGCTCTCTGATGAAAAAACCGGGAGCGTGTACTGAAAGCCGATAAACCCCAGGTATCGGAACGTTTCGAGTATGGTCAGTCCGATGGCGAAGGTGGCGATCACCTCGGACACGACCATGCCTCGGAGCCGTAGGAGTACGAACCTGTACGTCAGGGCTCCGACCAACGCTGTGGCAAGGATCGATAACGCAACACTCACCAGGTAGGGAAGGGAGACCAGGTTGATGAAAATCCAAACCAGGTATCCGGCGAGCACGTACAAGGCGCCGTAAGAAAAGTTGGCGACGCCGCTGATACCGAAGGTGAGGTTAAAACCCAGGGCAATCAGGGCCAGAATGACGCTGTTTATAAAGCCGTAGACGAGAGTTCCGACGAGCAAGAATCAAGCCCCTGTAGCAGCCCCGAATCCTCCCTGGATCGGGAGGAGACGGGGTGACCGATCGAACGGTTTACTGTTTAGCCGGCGTTACGAAGGAGGGTAGTACGATTTTTCCCTCTTCAAGGGACGGGGGATATACGATAACTCGCTTTCCGTCCTCGGTCCATTGATAGACACAGCCCAAGGCCTCGGCTTGCGGATCGGCTCCATAAAGGACCTGATTGGACTCGCTGAATTTGATCCTGCCCATGACACCCTGTCTGTCCGTCGCCTTGAGCGCCTCCACGATCTTGTCCGGGTCCAGGGACCCCGCCCTCGTTATAGCCTCCGCCAGGAGGTATACGGACTCGTAGGAGGGAGCGGGACCATGACCGGCCTCGATGGGCTTGCCGTACTTCTTCTCGTACGCGTAGTAGAAATCCTTAGCCGGGGCGTATTTTTCGGTCGGGATGTTGCCGATCTCGAAGATGGAGTTCAACGCGCCGCCGATTTGTCCGTCGAAGGTCTTCCAGGCGCCCGGACCGGCCAGCGGGGAATTGAAGCCGGCTATGATGGCGGGAACCTTCATGCTTTTCCACTGTTTTACCAGGATGCCGCTTTGCGGCATGTCGAAAATGTTCAAAATGACCTGGGCTCCTGTTGCTCTTACCTTCATGAGACCGGCCGAGAAATCGGAAGACCCGGTGGGATAGATCTCCTGACCCAGCACGGTCCATCCGGTCTTCTGGAAAAAGTTGTCGATCATGGCCTTCGCCACACCTCGAGCCCAAGCCACGTCCTGGTTCATGACAAACACCTTGTTGAAACCGAACTCCTGGTTCAGGAACTTCATGCCGCCGATGAGATACCCCACCAGATACTTGCCGTTCAGACAAGTGCGGAAAATATATTTGTATTTTTCGGGGTTTTCCATGAGCTTGGCTTCTGAAGTGGGCGCCACGGCGATGGTGCCCAACATGGGCACTTTGTATTTGGCGATGATGTCCATGGCCGCCAGAAGGGCTTCGGATCGAAACGGCCCCACCACGAGGGCATTGACTTTCTTCTCGAGAATGATTTTTTCGATTCCCAACAACGCCTCGGGCACGGGAACCCCCGGAGCCGCGTCGCGTATGTCAATGGATTCTATTTCCAGCGGCATTTTCTTGTCGCCGACTTGTACGCCGCCCTGCGCGTTGATTTCATCCACGGCCAGTCGGACGCAGTTTAGACTCTCTTCGCCCTCTAGAAACGTGAGGGAGGTCGGCACGCCGATGACGATACTTTCGGCGGCGTACAGTTTTCCGGTTGGACAAACAACCAAAACTCCCACGAGGATCGCCACTAGGTAGCCAAGCGCACGTGCCTTCATGTCATTGCCTCCCGAAGCTAAAAGGTTCAATCGTTAAAGAAGGAAGCTGCGACAACCGTTGAGCTGCTCACCAACTTCCCACTGGCGTTTTTTAGGAGGGTGATGATTAGTCGTTCGGAAAATTGAGAAGCTGTGGGAACCCGTTTCTATCATCTGTCACAAATCTTTTATACACGAAAACGCCGCCCTGTATACAATTTTTTTCTACAGTGTTCGAGACGTACGTGTAACATATTGTTATACATGATTAATTTGCTAGGTGTGCAGGTTGCGTCGTGCTCGTCGCGGAGTCGGACCCCACTTCCCCGGCAACACGTTTTGCACCGAGTCCAATTTCCAGCCCTCTTTTTGAATGTTGGTCGTGCGATGATGAGGGCGTATCGCGATACGCCCCTACTTGACAACCATCGGCAAACGGTTCTAATCAGACTCCTTACCGTCCATAACACGCATATCTACGCAAGGGAGCAACAATGACCCACGACCGCATTCCAAAGGGAATCGAATTCTTGTTCAAGGAAAGCCTGCCCGAACATTGCTTTATTCCCGAAGATCTCACCGACGAGCACCGAATGATCCGCAAAACGTCCCGGGATTTCGCCCATAAAGAGGTGATTCCTCGCCTGGACCGAATCGATGCCAAAGACGAAACATTGATCATCGACCTTTTGCATCAGGCGGGAGAGCTGGGGCTTCTGGCGATTGACGTACCTGAGGCATTCGGCGGCCTCGGGCTGGACAAGATCTCGAGTGTCGTGGTGGCGGAGGAACTGGGGTCCACCGGCACGTTTTCCGTGATTTTGGGGGGCGCCACGGGTATCGGGTCTCTGCCCATCGTGTTTTTCGGAAACGATGAGCAAAAAGACAAGTACCTTCCGGATCTGGCGTCGGGCGCCGCCATAGGCGCTTTCGCTCTCACCGAATCCGGCGCCGGCTCCGACGCCATAGGGGGGTGCCGCACCAAGGCGGTCTTGAGTGCGGAAGGGACCCATTATGTTCTGAACGGCGAAAAGGTGTTCATCACGAACGCCGGGTGGGCCGATTCCTTCATCGTTTTCGCCAACCTGGAAGGCTCGGGCTTTTCGGCGTTCATCGTGGAACGATCCCTTTCAGGAGTTCAGACGGGCGCGGAAGAGGTGAAGATGGGGATCAAGGGGAGCAGCACCACCACCGTCGTTCTGGAGGACGTCCGGGTCCCTGTCGACAATTTGCTCCACGAGCCGGGAAAGGGACACGTGGTGGCGCTCAACGTCCTCAACATCGGACGTTTCAAGCTGGGGGCCTCGGCCATCGGCGCGTGCAAGATCGCCCTCAAGTCCGCCGTCGGCTATGCCAAATCACGCGTTCAATTCAAAGTCCCCATCAGCGATTTCGGAGCCATCCGGGAGAAACTGGCGCGCATGGCCACCCGACTGTACATGGGCGAATCCGCCGTCTATCGCGCCGCGGGCCTGATCGACGCCTCGCTGGAAACCATGGACACTTCGGTGGACAACTACGCCAAAGCCACGGCGGCCGCGATACGGGAGTATGTGGTCGAGTGCGCCATCAACAAGGTGTACTGCACGGAGGCCCTTGATTTCATTGTGGACGAGTGCGTTCAAATCCATGGCGGTTACGGCTATGTGGCCGAGTATCCGGCGGATCGTTACTACCGCGACGCTCGCATCAATCGGATTTTCGAGGGCACCAACGAGATCAACCGGCTCCTGATCGCCGGCGATACCTTGAAACGCGCCGCCGCTGAAAAGCTGCCCCTGATCGACCGCGTGGAACAGATCCTGGAAAAAATCGGAGCGTCTTCCTTTCCCGAGGCTTTCTCTGAAAGCGATCCTTTGGGCCTCCAGGAGCGATGGATTTGGGGGTGCAAGGAACTGATTCGCCTGACGGCTTCCGCAGCGGTCGAAAAACTCGGAAGACAGACGGCTGAGGATCAGGAACTCCTCACCCGACTGGCGGATATGATCATCGAAACGTTCGTCATGGAGTCCGGCCTGTTGCGGGCCCGGAAGGTTTTGGACCGGCTGGGGGTGGAAAAGGCTCGATTTTACGTGCACATGGTGCAGTCGTATGTGGATGAGCAGATTCCGGGGATGGCCGCCCGTTCAAAAGAGGCGCTGGCGTATCTGGAATCCGGCGAGAAGCTGAGCGCTCTGTTGAAGGGAATGGACGGACTCCTCGACCACCCGCCCGTGAACGGCATCAACATCCGGAGAGATATTGCGTCCGTGGTGGTGGAGAAGGAAGGCTACCCCCTGGATTGAACGGAGAAGCACCCTAAGAGATTCTCCAAACGGCGTTTTCCGAATGCCCTTATTTTAAGGTGAAATACCGACCTCCAATGCCTTTCGGCTGCCGGTGTCGATCATTCCCGGCAAGAGAGCCCTGTATACGCCACTAGGGTATGGAATTGTGTCCGGACAACCGTAAGCACCATTGCTTTCGGCGTTGCCCGGAAACAATTCCGCGATGTTCTCTACGGCGTGCAACGCCGGATGTGCGAAGGGAATATTAAGAACCTACCGATTTATGATATACTCATTTTATTGATCTTCGATACTTAAAAGAAACAGAATGAGTTGGGCTGAGGGAACGTGAGCTCGGCCGACTCGGAAAACACCTCTACTGCGATGGTAGGACGGCAACGGGGATTTCCGTCGCCAAGATCCAATGCCCCGCCAACTCCGGTTACGCAGGTCGGGACGTTGTGAGAAGATATAATTTCCTATTCGGAAAGCGACCATGGCCGACGGTATAGATTCCGGAACGAAAACACGCCGGGCCGGTAAATGGCTGCTCTGGTTTGGCGCATCCCTCCTGATGCTGATCGCGTTCATTGCGGTCGCAGTCTTCTTTTTGCCCCAAGTGGTTTCAACAGAGTGGTTCAGAAACCGCCTTGAACAACAGGCGTCGCAATCTCTTCATCGCCCCGTCGAGGTGGATTCGTTAACGTGGACCTGGTCTCGGGGAATCATTCTCGAGGGCGTGCGCATTCCCGACGATCCCGAACTTTCCCAAAAGCCGTTGTTCGAGCTCGAGTATGCACATCTGTTTGTGGACCTGAAAAACCTGCTTCGTCGGAGAATCCTATTCGATGTCGATGTGGACGGATTGGCCGCGCGCCTGATCAAAGGACCTGACGGCCGGACCAATCTCGAACGCCTGCTCGCCCCGTTCGAACCTTCCGAAGAGGAAGAACCGGAACCCTCCGTAGGGGATTGGAGAACCCTCACGTTCGAAGCTCCGAAGGAGATGGAGGGACGCGTTCGCCTGAACAACCTGTCGTTGCTGTACGAGGATCGAGTCCGAGGAAGCACGCTGAAGGCGGACGAAGGATCCCTACAACTCGATATACCTTCCATGGATCAGCCGATCGAATTGAAAACTTCGTTGAATTTGGAGGTGGACGGTAAACCCTTGCAGGGCGTCACGATGTCTGCACGAATAGAGAATTTTACAGATACCCACGGCCGGATCGCCCTCACTTTGGCCAGGACGCATATGGAATTGAATGTACCCGGAGGCCGAGTGCTGGTCGATGGTTCGCTGGAGGAAACCAGCCTGGACACCCGGATTCATCTGGATCTGGCTCAATTGCTGAAATCTGTTGAGCCGTTCCTTCCGGTCGGCCTGCCGACATGCACCGGCTCCGTGGATCTTAGTGTTACTGCGAAGGCCCCGGATCCGGAGACGTTTCTTTTTGACACCAAAGTGGCCGCCATAGGCCTGGAAATCTCGGGTGGACCTTTGAAGGCGGGCCGGATGGGACCGGCAGACTTAAAAGTGTTTCAGGATGGGGCGTTCCACCGGAAGAAGGACCTGCTGGAAGTGAAATCGGGCGAGTTGCAGCTTCAGAAGAACTGTCGATTGGCCTGGCGGGGCAATCTTGAAGGGTTGAGTCAGGCAAAGCCCATAGCGGACATTCATCTGGGTCCGGTCTCTCTGGACTTGGGCCAACTGCTGACCCTGGTCCAACCGCTGTTGCCTGCATCCCTCGCTCTTCCCAAGGGACGCAACGGAGAAATGATCAACGCCGAACTCTTGATGGACGCACTGCGTCTGACAGGGCCTGTACCGGAAGGGCCGAATCAAGTGGAAATCGAAGGCGTTTCCTTGACCGTGCCTGGTCTGGTCCTGGATCTCCCTGGAGGAGCCGCTTCCTTAGACAAGGTGGTATTTCTGATATTGCGGGGAGAGGCCGGCATCGAGGCCGGCCTGCCCTCACGGTTCCGATTGTCGGCCAACTGCGGGGTCGAGCGGTTCGAGCTGAGCGGATCCCAACCAATGTCTTTCGAGAAACTCGAGCTGACGCCGGTCGAGATTTCCGGCGAGGACCTTGCGCCGTCGGAAAATACCTTGTTCGGCCTCCTCGGCAGCATATCCGTGTCGGAGACCTTGATTCTTAAGGGGCTGGAAGTTCCGAAGAAGATTCGCATCGCCGAACTGCGGCAAGGTCTGGGCCTTCAATGCCGTCTGGAAGCCGACCGGTCTATCACCATCGATGTGAAAGAATTGGGTGTCGCCGCGCCTTCCATCGAGTTGCAGGCCTTGCCCCAAGGGAACGTGACAACCTCGTTGGATTTGAAGGGGGCCGCCGACACGATCCGTTTGACCGGATTGAACCCGGTGCGTTTGGATGCGGGGCGCTTCGAGGCCCGGTTGCAACTGGGAAAATTCATCGATGCCGGAGTCAAGGTCGGAGCGCGCAACACGGGCTTCGAACGATTGGACGCTGAAGGTCATACGACCTTACGCCCGGCCGAGTTGATGCCTTTGTTGCCCCCGGACCTGGGGGTTAAAGGAAAAGTGGACGGGGAACTGACTTTGAATTGGCGGTTTTCCGGGCGGCTTCCCTCGACCCAAGAAGTGGAAGACGTGAAAGCAAGCTGGTCCTCCAAGGATCGGCCGGCTAAACGTATCCCCTTCGTTGACCAGATTCAATTGGTGACTTCATTGAACCATATCTCTGTGGACATTCCCGGAGAAAACGAAACCGTTTTAAAGATCGGTCGAATCGGCTCGAAAAAGCCCTTCCAACTGACGATGGAAGAGGGCCTTTTGCGAAACCGGATTTCGGGTGAATTGGAAATGGAGCAAATCGAGTCGCTCCCTGTCTTGGGGGACCTCGCTCAACCGCTTAAACTGAATCTGACCCTTTTCGGATCTTTTGAAGACTTCAAGCGCATTTCCCTGGACGAGACCGTCGCCGTCGTGACCCTGAAAGGGGCTATTGACGCCGGGGCCCAACTACAAGTGACCCCGGACAAAGAATTGCAGGCCAGGGTCTGGTTCAACAGCCCCAAACTCGATGCCCGTGTGGGTGATCTGCTCCAGGTGTCCAATTTTCAGAGTCATATCAACATAGAGAAGCAATACCATCTGACCATGGACGGCAAGGCCGCGAGTTCCCCTACGAATGAAAAGTCGTTTCTGTCCGTGCAGGTGCTCGAACCCAGGCCCCTCATTTCGCAAAGCGGGAACATGGACGACCAGATGGCGAGAAGACTGGCGGACGATCTGCAGGGACGTTTCGGAAGGCAGCGTAGTCTGGCTTTCGATGCGGCCCGCCTTCACGCGGGTGGGTTGAACATTGACCTGACCAACGAGCAGATGGAATTCCGGCTCGTGAAGGGACTGCCGGTTGTCGACTATTTTCGCATGGATCTGCTGGGAGGAAGTATCCTTGGCTCGTTTTCCGTTGACCGGGCTGAAACGGACTTTATGATTAGAGCGGACCTTGCGTTTTCCGGCATAAACGCCAAGAAACTGATGCCCGATACCATCGGAGGCGTGCCGGACGAAGAGGCGGAAATCAGCGGACAGGTGTCCCTGCGCGCGCCTCTTCTCCAGGACGTAAACCGGTTCCTTGAAGACCTGAACCTGGACTTGGATTTCACTCGAATCGGATCGAGAGCCCTCGAGAGATTCCTTTTTGCATTGGACCCGTATGAAAATAACGAGAGCATCGTCAGCCAGCGAAAGCTCTTGCGTATCGGGACCCCCAGATGGATCAAACTGGGTATTCGCGAAGGAAATCTTTCTTTATCCGGCGAGGTCGAGGCGGGCGGCGCTCGCATCGATTTGCCGGGCATCGACAGAGTCAATATAGCGAATCTGCCCAAACTTCAGGGCATTGAAAAGAGCCTTTCAGGCCTGGGTATGGTGATCTCTTTGATGAGAGCGGCCGGCGCCACGGCCATCACGGTGGACTCGGACGGCCGACTCAAGTTTGAAAACGATCGGTCTTAACTTCCGATCTCTTTGGTTTTGAAAGGAGCCTACATGCGGCGAGTTCTCATTGTGCTCGTTCCATTGATCGCCCTGTTCGGGTGTACGTTGGCGAAGGTGCAAGTGAACGTGGTGAGCGAACGTACCGCTCTGGAAAACCAGGTGTTGGGTTCATACAATTCGTTGAACAGGGAGGTGCTGACCGTTGCGTCCGTTCGTGGAGTGGATCCTCTGGGACGTATCGAGGAGCCTCCCCGCACAAGTGGGGAACAGGAGGAGGTAAACACCGCCCTGGAAACGATCGCCTTTCATGCGGACGATCTTGACGCGTTCAAGCGACTGGGATGGGTGGGAGAGAACAATGAAGGACTTCTGGCGTCGTTTCCCATGGACAAGGATAACGCGCCCGAGAGTCTCGGAGAGTTCGCGGCTCGGTATAAAGAAGACGAGTTCAAATACGTGGTAGGGCAGATCAATGACGCGCGGGAAAAAGTCATGCGACGGGTGATCCAGATCAATGAAAGCTTCACCCAGGACGATCTGCCCAAAATCAGGCGCGTCTTCGGCGATCTTAACCGGGAAAATGCCTCTTCCGGGGACCGGGTGCAGGCGGAAGACGGCGCCTGGACGGTGAAACCATGAACGGGTTCGGGTTATCCGTTTCAACCTTGTGCATCAGGGCGCGTTTCGCTCTGCTATTGCTCTTCGTCCTCGCTTCCTCACTCGTTATAAGCGCGTGCTCCGGATGGCGAGGTGCGGCGACGGGGACGGCGCCGGCGCCGCAACCGTCTGTAGACGCGGCTCCTCCTTCCGGATATGCGCCGAAACCCGTGATGTTTCAAAGTACGGAGCAGATTCGCCCCAAACGACTTCCCGTAAATGTTCCACTCCAAATTACGTTCGAATCCGACCCCGTTCTATACACGACGTTGTCCCATGACGGTAAATGGTTGGCCTACGTTACGGAACGCGGGGGTATTTCGGCTCTCTGGTTGAGATCCGCCGATCCTTCGGTGGTGGTATTACCCAGGCGGGTCGCGACGGATCCGGGCAAGATCCTTGCTCCGGCCTTCTCTCAGGACGGCCGTTGGATCGCCTATGTGGGAACCAGTTACGACGCCAAGGGCGACATTTTCGTCATGCCGCTCGACCAGGACGGAGTCCGGCCCCGGCGTCTAACGGGACGAGATACGGAAGACAGCTCGCCCTGCTTTTTTCCGGACGGCGGAACCTTGATGTTCCATCTGAACCGTCCACCCGACCCCCAACGTCACCTGGCGACTTTGGACCTTCGTGCAGTGGAAACCGTACCTCGCGTCCTGGATACGGGAGGAGATGCAGCATTTCCGTCGGTATCGCCGGACGGGTCCAAGTGCGCGTTCGTATCCGACAGAAACGACGGCGGAGGCGATCTTTTTCTCCTGGACTTACCGCACGGGACGGTTACCGCGCTCACGCAGGGACCCGAATGGGACCTTTTCCCCACCTGGTCCGGAGACGCGGAAAGCGTTTATTTTACGCGATTTGGATCGGATACGAATGGCGACGGAACAATAAACACGTTGGACAACGCCGTAGTGGCTCGAGCGCCTGTTACCGGAAAGGTGGAGACGGCCTATCCGTTGACGTCTGCGTCCTACTCGGCCCTGGAACCCAAGACCGGTGAGTCCGGACTCTACTTCCTGTCCGGTCGCTCGGGTATCAGCAATGTCTGGGCCCTTCCGACGGAGGGAGAGATCCCGCTGCAATCCGAAGTGGCCTCACAAATGGACCTGGCCGGAGAACTGTCACGGGCCTATCCTCCGGATCTTCATCTGGCCGTATTGGGATATTACAAAGTCGTCGAGCGTTTTCCGGACCAACGTCCGTACGTGGCGAAGGCAGCCTATGACATGGGCGAATTGTATCTGCGGCTGCACATGTCCTCTGCAGCGGAAAACGCCTTTCGCCTCGTAGTGGAACGTTTTCCTGAGATTCAGCCTCAGGCGGGCTTTTCGGAGATTCACCTGGTGTCCATCAGAACGCGCCGGCAATGGAGTGCTTCCCGAAACGAGGCTGAGCAGCAAGCCCTGCTGAAAAAGGGACGAGCGGACCTCGAATCGCCGGCGAAAAAGCATGAGCAACAACTCGCGATTGGGCTTCGGAGCGGCATCGAGCAGGGACGTCTGCTGTTGGATCTGGGGCGGAAATCGGACTCGTTGCTCGATGCGGTTCATATATTGGACAGGGTGATCCGGAACGCTTCGGATGATCGCAGCCAGGCGGCGGAGGCGCGCGTTTTGCGGGCGGACACGCTCAGCCGCTTGGGCCGCGCCGATGCCGTGATTCCTGCGTACATGGAAGTGGTCAAAGACTACTCGGATGTTGAGACATGGGCGGACCTCGCCGTGGACCGGATATTGGAACTCAGCACGGAGGGCGTCGGCGACAGCAAGGTTGAAACCCGTGTGGCTTTGCTGCAGAGGATTGCGCACAAGCGTTTGGAGTCTCTGCCGAGATTGGCCATGGGCGCATGGAACCGTATCGGCGATCTTCACTTCGCGGACAACGAATGGCAGGCGGCCAAGGAGGCGTACAGGCGAGTCCTCGAAACGTTTCCCGGGGTGACCACGCAGACGGCGGCCGCCCGGCTGGCGCTGGCGGAAATACTGTATCGGGAAGAACGATTTCACGAGGCTTTGAATCTATACGAGACGGAGATCGCTAAGCGTCCCTACGAGGATCACATCTACCTTCTGGCTAGAGAAGGGTACATACGAAAGTCCGTTTCCGCCGGCGACTTCTTGTACAGGATTGGTGAGGTGGCCTCCGCGCGGACGACGTTCCGGGATCTGATTCGCTACGACTATACCATAGTGGAAGCTCACAGGGGCTATATCAAGTGCGCGGCGGCTCAAAAACAGTTGCCGGAAGTCCTGTCTCTGTATCGAAAACAGATCGGACAGGATTCCGCGGACGCTGTTGCACTGTACAGTGCAGGTCTCTGCTACACGTATTTCGAGGGCAAAAAAGAACTCGATGAGGCCCGGACACTCATCGAGCGGGCCATTCATCTCCAGGGGCAGATCGAGTATTTCCACCAGACGCTGGGCTATGTGTACGAAGTCCTGGAGACCGTGCACGACGAAAAGGGCCAACTCGAGAAGGGGCTGGAAGAGTACCGGAAGGCTTTCTTCCTGAACGATGCCGCGAGAAACCCTGACAACCATTCGAATCTGCTGCTGAATCTGGGCAATGTGCACTTTTTGCTCGGGCAATACGGGAAAGCATTTGAGTACTATTCGAAGCGGTTCGAAACCGGAATGGCGTTCGATAACGAAGACACGGAAGTACTTTTTCTTCGACGTTTTGGCGCCGCCGCTTTTCAAGTCGGAGACCGAAAACAGAGTATCGCAGCGTATAAGCAGGCCCTCACACTCATCGAGGAGCGGATTCAGCCGCGTCATGCCTCCGAGCTGTTCGGCCGCATGGATCGTTACATATCCGAAAGCATCCTCAATCCAGCCATGGGAGAAAAAGAGCTCGAAGGAAAGGCCAAAGACTTGGCGCGGCGCCAGGCTGCGCTCAACCAGAAATTGTTCGAGATCAGCCGGAAGACAGTGGACCCGCCGCCCAGCCCTGCGTGGCAATCCTACCGGAAGGCCATGGAATCGCTGCTGTCCGAACAGGCGTCTCTAATCCCCGATCTGCTGAAGCTGGTCCCGAAGAATCGGGACGAAGCCCAACAGGCGTTGGCGTATAAGCTTTCAAGAGTTCGGGACGCCCTCGTATTTCCCTCCCGACTGACCGAGTTGAAGGCCGAGATGTTGGACCGGTTGGGATTGGCGTACCAGGAAGACGGGAATTGGCCGCCGGCGCAGGAGATGTTTGAAGGAGCTTACGAGATTAACCAGCGGCTGGGCCTTACAAGGAATCTGGCGACAAACAAACGGTCCATCGCTTTCAACGCGTATATGGAAGCGGGAGCGGTTTCCGGAGAGGAACGAAACCGGTTACTCGAAGGGGCATCCAAGGACTTTCGGGAAGTCATAGACCTTGCGCGCAAATACGGCGTGACGTCGAAGCAACAGGAAAAACCGACAGGCGCGGGGGTGGGTTTGGCCTTTGACGTGGCTCTGGACAAAATCGGTTCCACTCAGGCCATGTACGGATTTACCGCGGAACAGGAGGAGCGGTTGGCCGAAGCTTTCATCGCCCGAATCCAGACGGATTTGGGGGCGTTGCAGCCGGCCGAAGCGGCGCTGGAAAAGGAGTTGCAACGGTATCCGCCGGATACGGAAGTTCAGGACGAAAATGCCTACGGTGTGTCCTTGTTGTTCCACCGGGCGGGTCTGGTGGCTTATGCCCGGCAAGACCCCCTCCGGGCTTTCGATTACTTCCGACGTTCGGCGGAGTTGACCCTTCGTCTCGGGAATCCTGTGAGCACAGTGCTCAATGTTACCAATATGGTTCGCTGTATGTTGGCCATGCCTGCGGGCGAAAGCCAACAGGAGCGGCGCCGGGAACTGTTGATCGACCTCGATCGCAAAACCATGCAGCTGTTGTCCCGTTTCCCCGATCCGGCCGATCGCCGGACCGTGGCAACCTATCACAATACCATGGGAGTCGCGGCGCTGAGCACTCCGGTTTCCGGCGATATCGATAAAGTGGAGGCTGCGGTTCGACGGATGACGGCCGTGGAGCGCGCGGCCACCCATTTCTATTTGGGCCTCGAGACCCTTGAACTCGACAAACCGTCGGTGGACAGAGAATCCCTGGCCCTCGGGGGGGCGATTCAGATAAACTTGGCGGACACCGCGAGATCGAACGGCGACGTTAAAGGCATGAGGAACCATTTCGAATTTGCGCTGGACCTGTCCCGTCGGGGCTTGTTGCCGGACATCCAGTGGCGTGCGCTTGCCGGGCTCGGCCGGTTCGAGGAGGCCCTGGAAGCGCTCGAATCGGTAACCGCGATTCGGGCCGGTTGCGGTCCCATGGAGGTCGCAGACCGGTTCGCCCCGATGGTGACGGAAATGATCGGATCCGGGCGGACGGAAGAGGCTTTCAATCTGATCGAGCGCCTTTCGGAGCTTGATCGGGTCCAGCGGATGGCTCCCTTGGTCTTGGGCGATATCCCCAGGAAAGAGCAGGAACGTATTCGTAAAAGCTACCCGGTGCTGTTGTCCTTGAGGAAGCTCGACCGTGATCGCACAAAGGCCAACGAAGCGGAACGAGAGTATGTTTCCATACGATTGGGGCAGGAAAAGGAACTTCTATCCCTGTCCATCGGGAAAAACCGCGAGAATCTCCCTTTTCCGGCTACATTGGCCACTAAGGAATCCGACCAGGATCGGTTGCTGATCCTCCTGGGGCTGGCGCTCGATGCCGAGGAGGAGGCGAGAAACGCGGTCCGGGACGGAGAGGCGGAAAAGAACGGACCCCACCTGACGAAATACCTCGATCTCGTTCGAAGATACGGGAGCGAGGTCGAAGATGCCGCTCTCTCCCGCTCTATCGAGGAGCCTGCCGGCGTTGTGGGGATTTTTGTTCCCGAGCCGGTGGAAGCTATCGATGTGATGGAATCGCTGCCGGCCGACGGCCTGTGTATGCGGTTTTTCGCACTGTCCGATCCAAAGCCGCAATGGGCGGCGTTCGTTCTGACACCCGACGAGATCCGCGTCGAACATCCGGTTCGCCGGGAAACTCTGAAACGATCGGAATCCGGGGTTGAGGTTCGGGCATTCGAGGAACCGTCGAGACTTCCGTTTGACGTTCAGGGCCCCCTGGCTCTCAGCGGCACTCATCTGGTTCGTTCGGCTCGGAACCGGAAGCCGTTCAAACGGAAAGTGCTCGAATTCCCCGGCGTATATGCCCTCCCGGGGCCGTTCAAGGTAACGAGTCTGCCTGAGGATGCGGTGGAAAGCGACATTTTCGCTTCGGTTTCCGGGGCCCACAGTCTCCTGGTCAATACGAACGTATATTCGGCCATTTCCGTACCCACCAGACCCGGGGAAAGCGCTCAAAGGAAGCCTGCCATTGAATTGAGTCAGGGCCGCAACCTGCCGCTAGACCGGCTGTTCGGCCGACTGCCGGGAATCTCCATGGCGGTTCTCCCCAAAGCTTCCCTGGAATATGCGTACGAGTTGGGTCAGCTGTTTTCGCTCATGGGATGTCCAACGCTGTTGCTGCCGACGCGTCCGCAGGAGAAATCGGCTTTCCTCGAACCGTTTTTCCGACTCTACGCGGATACGTCCGCATTGGACGCGATTCGGGCTGTCCGGTCCGAGGGGGCGACGGAAGATTGGCATCTTGTCGGATACTGGGGCCTTTCCCCGGAAGCCGCTTTGGAACTGGGCAGGCAGCAGTTCGTGGGTTACGTGGACCGGGGAGTGGGTGCGTTCAAATCCGGAGAGTATCTGAAAGCCCTTTCTCTTTTGGAAAACGCGTTGAGCGTTGCCGGGGAAACGGAGTCTCTAAAGCGCCACCTTCCGGACCTGTACCGCTACGCGCGCGAATCCGCATTCCTTGCCGATCGGTTGGACGAGGCGGCGTCTTACGCGAAGGCATTAGTGGACATCATAGCCGGCAGCCAACCGGACTCGGAAAGCCACGCTGAAGCCCTGCTGAAGTGGGGTCTCGTGCTGGCCCGTGCGGAACGATACGCAGAAGCCGTTCCCGCCTTGGAAGACGCCCTCGAGATCATGTCCAATCTCGAACTCAGACCGGAACAGGTTCGGGCCCTATCCGATCTTGGCGTGGTTCTCGAGAACGCTACGGAATACGATCGCGCCCTGGTGAAATTCCAGGATGCCGCTTCCCTCAGCAAGGCGCTGGACAAGAAGGAGCTGCTGGCCCGTCAATATGAGAGCATCGGCCGCATCTACGACCTCAGGCTCAGCCAATACGCTCTGGCCCGGCAGAATTATGAACGGGCCTTGGGTATCTACAAGGAACTCGGATCAAAACACGGAATGGCGCAGGCGCTCCTGGACCTCGGACGCTGCTGCCGGCTGCTGGGCGATTTCGTTGAGGCGGAACGAAACTACTCCCAATCCCTGGATCTGGCAGGTAACGATGCGTCTCTGCTGCGCCTGAAGGCCGGTGTTGTTATCGAACAAGCGAACAACGCCTGGTACCAGGCCAGATACCAGGAAGCTTTCAAGCTTCAGCGCCAGGTGCTTGACTGGGCCCGGCAAAACGGTTGGCCTCTCGAGGAAGTGCTCGCCTTGAACACCTCGGGGCTCATCTGGTGGACCCTTGGGGATCCCCAAAGGGCCCTGCGCCAATTGGAGCAAGCCATGACTTCGGCGCAGAAGCTGAGGGTCAGGAAGGATGAAATCGCCACCATTTTGAACAATAAGGGGATGGTGTATCGTGAGATGGGCAGGTTCGAGGACGCACTTGCGAGCCTGGATCAGGCCTTGGCCATGGATCGGAAACTCAAGTCCCGATGGGCTATTGCGTATGACCTGCGCAACACGGGCCTCACCTACCTGCGCATGGGACAGCCGGAGAAGGCCGTTCCCTATCTCGAGGATGCTCTCGCGGAAGCTTCGAGTATCGGAAACCGAATAAACGAGGCCAAGATTCTCTTGGCTCTGGGCGAGGCTCTCAGCGCGTTAAAGCGAAGCAAAGAAGCCCTCTCGGCTTTCGAAAAGGCTCTGGAAGCTTCCCGTTCCATGGCTTTGCGGGAAACGGAATGGCGTGCTTTGTATGGGATCGCTCTGATACGACTCGATGAAGGTCGCAAACAGGAGGCCCGTGAGCTGCTGACTCGAGCCGCCGATATCGTTGAAGGCATGCGTGCGGAAATCAAGCTGGATCAGCTTAAAGACGGGTTCATTAACAATAAGCTGGTGGTGTACGAAGCCTTGGTTACCCTGCTTTGCGATCTCGGCCACGTCGAGGAAGCGTTCGACGTGGGGGAGCGATCCCGTGCCCGCGGTCTCATCGATCTTCTGGGAAACCAGCAGTTGACCTTGCGAGGCCAACTGGATCAGCAGCTATACCAAAAGTTGACGACGGTCAGGGCGGGAATACGGGAGCAGGAGGCTCTGGCGGCCCAGTCCGCCGACGAGGCCGAACGAGCCATCTATCAGCGGACGCTTCAGCAGCTCAACGACGAGTATCGGGACATCATGCTGGACATCGAGGCTTCTAATCCGGAACTGGCCTCGCTGGTTTCGGTAAATCCCCTCTCCTCGAAAGGAGTGCAGGAGTTGCTGGCCCCCGACGTGGCGCTTCTAGCCTATTACGTCACGGCGGTGGAAACATTCTGCTGGATCATGAAAGCGGATTCGCTGGACCTGTTTCGAGTGCCCGTGGGACGGGAGTTCCTTGCCGCTTCCATCGTGAACTACCGGCGGAGGCTTCAGAATCTGGAACCACTCGAAACCGAGTCCCGAGGCTTATATGCGAACCTCTTTTCGCCGGTGATTTCCCGTCTGAAAAGCGGCCAACTGGTGGGCATCGTTCCCCACGGGCCGTTACACTATCTTTCCTTTGCCACGCTCCAGGATGGGGAAGCGTACCTGGCCGACCGGTATCCGCTGTTTTACCTGCCGAGCGCAAGTGTGCTAAAGTATACACTCGAGCGGAGGAGAGGGGACAAGAACGTTCGGGTTCTGGCCATCGGAAATCCGGACTTGCACAATCCGGCCCTGGAGCTTCCCTTCGCCGAGCGTGAAGTCACCAGCATCGGCTGGAATTTTCCCAATGTTACAACGCTCACCGGCGACAGGGCCACGGAAAGCTGGATAATCGAACATATCGGGGAGTTCGGCATTATCCATCTGGCTTCCCATGGTGAATTCGACCCCATTAACCCGCTGTTTTCAGCCGTGCTGCTGGCGAGGGACGCTCAATCGGACGGGAATCTCGAGGCGGCCGAAGTGTTTGGCCTTCGGATTAACGCAGATCTCGTCGTGCTTAGCGCCTGTCAGACCGGCCTGGGAAAACTAACGAGCGGCGATGATGTAATCGGCATGAACCGTGCGTTTCTGTATGCGGGCACGCACGCGATCATATCCAGCCTGTGGCGGGTGAGCGATGTTTCCACCGCCATGCTGGTTAAAAAGTTCTATCGCGAATACAGTCTCAGAAGCAAATCCGAAAGCCTGAGACGGGCCATACTTCACGTGAAAAACCGCTATCCGCATCCGGGTTACTGGGGAGCGTTCGTCCTGGTGGGGGATTACTTTTAGGTCTCGGAGCGGAGGGCGAACATGTTCGTACATGCGCTAATGTTCCAAGATAACAGAGGGAGATGATTCATGAGAGTTCAGAGGTTTCTATGGCTGCTCATCACGAGTCTGATGTTCGCAGGCGCCTTGGCCCTGGCCCAGAGTACGCTTTGGGTGACTTCCCAGGCCGCCAAGCTCAAAGCCGACAAAAAGGCCTCTTCGGAGACCATCGCCACCCTTGCTGTTGGTGACGAGGTGAAACTGGTATCGGAAGAGGGAAGTTGGTACAAGATTCGGACCTCGGACGGACGGGAGGGCTGGATGTACAGAGGCCGCCTTTCGGATTCCCCTCCCCAAAAGGAAGTGGAGGGCGAAGGGACTCAGCTTTTCTCCGCGCTCTCGGGGAGCAGCATCCAAGCCGACGAGGCCGATACGGCTCGAAGCATCAGGGGCTTGTCCAAAGAGTCGGCGACCTATGCCGAGAACCAGGGTACGCCGGCCAAGTACAAAGAGGCGTTGGATCGCGTCCTTTCGATAAACGTGACGGAAGATGAACTGTTTGCCTTTCTCAGAGAAGGCAAAATCGGCGAATATGCTGAGTGAACCGTGAGGAAGCTATCATGAAATCGAAGATGTTGATCTTGAGCATGGTTGGTTTGGTCCTGGCTGCGACCCTGGTAGCGGCCAACATGGTGGCATGCGAAGACGCGCGCCAAACGGAATCGGTCGATACGCCGTCGCAGCAAACGGAATCCGCAGCCGAAGAGATTCGAATGGCGGGACTTTTGGACTTCCTGGGAAAGGAAGACTCGAAAGAGCGAAAGATTTTCGAGGGAGTCACCACTCTTCTCTCCGGCGCCACGGAAATTGACTTTGAATCTGAAAGAACCATTGGCGAAAGTCTGGCCTTGGAAGGGTTTCATCGATACGGTCTGCCGGTGAACAATGCAGCGCTACAGAAATACGTGAATCTCGTCGGCATGGCCGTTGCCAGGAATTCCACAAGACCTACGATTCCGTACCGGTTTGTCGTGGTGCAGAGCGATATTTTGAACGCGTTCAGCTGTCCGGGCGGAATCATATTCGTCAGCGAAGGTTTGGTGAAGCTGCTGGACAACGAGGCCCAACTGGCGTGTGTGCTGGCTCACGAGGTTGGACACGTAGCGCACAAACATGCGCTGCAGTCCATTCGGCGCGCGCGTTTTTTCGAGGGAATCGGAAAAATAACGGCCGCCAACATGAAAGGGGAGAAAGGCAAGCAATTCGAGAGCATGATCGGCGACCTGCAGACTGTACTCTTTGACAAGGGATTGGACAAGGCGATGGAATTCGAAGCCGATCAAGCGGGTATGGAAACCGCCTATCGTACCGGTTACGATCCCATGGGCATGATCGAAGTGTTGAAGGCATTGGAAGAGGTGCAGAGCCGATCCGAGAAAAAAGGCTCCTGGTTTTCGACCCATCCTCCCCTGGACCAGCGGATTGCCAAATTGGAAGAACGTCTGAATCAATATCCGGGCCGGAAGGATCTGGCCACGGTCGAGAGAAGATTCCAGAAGTACGAGAAAGGCGTAAAATAAGTCATTAAAAAGGACACCCAACTACATTGTTGGAAGATGCCGGACCCTTAAGAAGTCGATCACATGCGTGAAGCGTCGTGCTGCTTTTCGTGGCGTCGCCGGAGCTTCCCCAACAGATCGTGATTACCGTGCTACAGACCCCTGAGTTCCTACGCCGGACCCTGCGTTTCGGCGCCGGCTACATATTCGAGAGAAAGAAGTCTTTGTCCGGATATCTGAGACCGATGTCGTATTCACGGAGATCGAGTGCAGGACGGTCGTGTGTATCGATCGTCCTGACGGCGATGTTGGTTGGATTCCTCGGTTGCACGTCCGGCCCCGGGGGCGGCTCCATAAGATCCTCGGTAGCGGATCTGTCCGGAAGAAACGGCGCTGCGGTCCTGAACGGCCTGCGAAAAGCCGCACCGGCGGACGCGGGTCTCCTTTGCGTGTTGGCATCCCGCTGCAGCGGGACGGACGTGCAAATAGACGTGCGCGCGGGGTATCGGCCTCTGGGGCGCATCGGGTGCGAAACCTGCACAATGGGGATTCTTGAACCAGGCACCTATGTACTGCTGTCAAGGAGAGCGGACTCTATTGAAGGGCCTGTGGCTGTTTTAGCCGTGACGATCCGAAGCGGGAAAACACTTTTTGTCTTCCAAAGGTGGGATCCGGCGCATACGTCATTCGAACTGGAAGCCATGAATGAGCAAAGCGGCTCGGACCTGTTGGGAAAGCAGTTCCCGAGCGTGGAAGGCGCCGCACAGGATTTCGTGAAAACCCTTGCCGGCCAAACGGATGTCGAGAGAACCTGGGAGAGGCTGTTTCGAATCGAGGCGCTCGATGCTCGAGAGATCGCGTTTGAAGGAAATATCGAGGCGGCGCTGAAACGGGTGGCGTCCGTTGTCGGCTACGGCCGGGATTTAGGGCCATACGCCAATCCGATCCTATGGAACACATTGCTGCAACTTTCGAGCGTATTCGCTGACGAAGAATCGGGAATATCGGCCGAGCCGTTTTCAGAAGGAACGCGACGCCGGCTCGAGTCCATCGAAGCCTATTTCTCGAACGTGACTTTGAAGAAAGAGGAGGCATCCGAGGGAGTACTCGCCGTCGAACTGCTCAGAACCGTGTTGTCGGCTCGCGCGATGCGTCTGGAACAGGATCGAATCATCCGTGTGAAGGTAGAGAAAGAGGGGACGGGTGGGGGGCTGCTTTACGACTATGCCGAGCGGCGGGACGGCTACCTATGGGTATTTCTATCCAGCCTGGAAAAGAGCGTGCATCTGGCCTCGGCCAAGGGAATTCCATCGGACACGCGTCTTCGCGTACTTGAATGCATCGACCAATTGAACACTACCACACTCAAAGGAGGCATCAAGGACGCCCACGTTCATCGTGAGATCCGCAAACTCGGAGAGATGGACCCGGACCCGGTGGTCCGTTCCCGAGCGGAACGATTGACGGAAAGCATCCTCGAATACCGGTGACCGGTGTTCACCGTATAGCCGGGAGTCTTTGCGCGGTCTGTCGGATGGAGCCGGGAGGGCTTCCTTCGGACGTAAGGCTGTCCGGCCCGAGTTTCAGGTTAAGTGACCTTCAAAAATCCGCTGTCGTGTCTCGCCGATACCTTTCCTATCAGCCTTGCGTCGGACAGGCCCCCTTCATGGAGGGCCTTCAAAAGGGCGTCACCGTCAGGACTTGAAATGAGCAGGCCGCCGGACGTCTGAGCGTCGGCCAGAATGTCGAGCAGTACCGGGTCCACGGTGTCGGAAATCTGCAGGGCCTTCCGGCAGAAGTTTCTGTTCTTGTGCGTACCCACGGGCACGAGGCCCAAGCCTGCAAACTCGACGGCTTCTTCGATCAGGGGTACGTTGCGGGCGTAAAGGTGCATTTCCGCGTGGCTGGCCCGGGCCACTTCCAACGCGTGTCCCAGCAGGCCAAAACCCGTAATGTCCGTGCAGGCGTTTACGGGGAACCGGGACATGATTTCCGCGGCTTCTCTGTTGAGGGCGGCCATGATTTCGATGATCTTTTTTTCGAGGTCGGGAGGGGCCATGCCGGCCTTGATGGCTGTGGCGATGATGCCTGTGCCGATGGGTTTGGTGAGAATCAAATCGTCGCCCGGCCGTGCTCCGGCGTTGGTCCGCACCTCATCGGGGTGCACCACACCCGTAACGGAAAGCCCGTACTTGATCTCCGGATCCTCGACACTGTGTCCTCCGACCAGAGCGGCTCCGGACCGCCGAACCACATCCGAGCCACCTCTCAGGATCTCCTTCAGTATGCTTTTGTCCAGTTCGTTGATGGGGAAGCATACGATGTTCATCGCGGTGATAGGACGTCCGCCCATGGCGTATACGTCGCTCAACGCGTTGGCTGCGGCGATGCGGCCGAAGTCGTATGGATCGTCCACAATAGGGGTAAAGAAATCCACCGTTTGAATAAGAGCTACGGTCTCGGAGATTTTGTATACACCGGCATCGTCGGACGTTCCCCGGCCTACGATCAGGTTAG